>JASHXX010000297.1 GCA_030043335.1 Xanthobacteraceae bacterium | reverse complement strand
TCGGGCTGCGGCCCTGCTCCGGCGCGATCCTGGTGCTCGTCTTCGCACTCGCTCAGGGCCTGTTCTGGGCCGGCATCGCCTCGACTTTTGTGATGGGGCTCGGCACCGCGGTCACGGTCGCGGCGATCGCCACGCTCGCGGTCGGCGCCAAGGCGGTGGCGAAGCGCTTCGCGGCAACGCGCGCCGGCTATGGCTCGCTCGCACTGCGCGGCGTCGAAGCCGGCGCGGCGTTGCTGATCATGGCGCTCGGAGTGCTGCTGCTCACCGGCTATCTGGCGAGCGAGCGGCTGGGGATGGTTTAGGGCATGATCCGGAAAAGTGGAAACCGATTTTCCGAAAAGATCACGCTCCACTTAAGAGTTAGATCGGCGCCATCGGCGACAGATCGAGCCGGTCCATCAGCGCCGCGTCGCGGCTGCGCTCGGGGTTGGGCGTGGTGAGGAGCTTGGGCCCGTAGAAGATCGAGTTGGCGCCGGCGAGGAAGCAGAGCGCCTGCGTCTCTTCGCTCATGTCCTCGCGGCCGGCGGAGAGCCGTACCACCGAGCGCGGCATGGTGATGCGGGCGACCGCGATGGTGCGCACGAACTCGATCGGATCAAGCCGCGGCTTCTCGGCAAGCGGCGTGCCGGCGACGCGCACCAGCATGTTGATCGGCACCGATTCCGGATGCGCCGGCAGGCTGGCGAGCGTCGCGATCATGCCGACGCGGTCCTCGCGGGTCTCGCCCATGCCGACGATGCCGCCGCAGCAGACGTGAATGCCGGCGGCGCGCACATGCGCGAGCGTCTCCAGGCGGTCCTGATAGGTGCGCGTGGTGATGATCTTTTCGTAATATTCCGGCGAGCTGTCGAGGTTGTGGTTGTAGTAGTCGAGGCCGACGGCCTTGAGGCGGCGCGCCTGCGCCGCGGTCAGCATGCCGAGCGTGGCGCAGGTCTCGAGCCCGAGCGCCTTGACGCCCTCGACCATGGCGCAGACCTGCTCGAGCTCGCGGTCTTTCGGCGAGCGCCAGGCCGCGCCCATGCAGAAGCGGCTGGCGCCGGCATCGCGCGCCGCGCGCGCCTCGGCGAGCACCGCGTCGAGCGGCATCAGCTTGTCCGCGCGCACGCTGGTGTCGTAGGCGGCGCTCTGCGGACAATAGGCGCAATCCTCCGGGCAGCCGCCGGTCTTGATCGAGAGCAGCGTCGAGATCTGCACCTCGCCGGGCGCGAAATGGGCGCGGTGGACGCTCTGGGCCCGGAACATCAGCTCCGGAAACGGCAGATCGAACAGGGCGCGGACCTCCTCGCGCGTCCAGTCGTGACGCGGCGGCGCGTCAGGCGCGGCGGGATGCGGTGCTTCGGCAATCGACATGGCCATACCATAGCGGCGGGCGCGGCGCGGACAAAGTCATCGGCATTCTCAAAACAGCCCCACGATCCTGCCGTCCGGCCCGACATCGATCGCATCCGCCGCCGGCACCTTGGGCAGACCGGGCATGGTCAGGATCTCGCCGCAGATCGCGACCACGAATTCGGCGCCGGCGGAGAGCCGCACTTCGCGCACATTGATGACGTGATCGCTGGGCGCGCCCTTGATGTCCGGATTGGTCGAGAAGCTGTATTGCGTCTTGGCGATGCAGATCGGGAACTTGCCGCAGCCCATCGCCTCGAACGCGCTGAGCTGATCGCGCACCGACTTGTCGGCGGAAATATCCCGCGCGCGATAGATCTCGCGGGCGATTGTGCGGATTTTCTCGTAGAGCGGCATGTCGTCGGGATAAAGGAATTTGAGCTTGCTTTTGCCGCTCTCGGCCGCCTTCACGACCGCGCGCGCGACGTCGGCGGCGCCCTTGCCGCCCTCGGCCCAGTGATCCGCCATCAGCGCCTCGACCCCGAGCTTGCGGCAGGCGTCCTCGACCAGCTTGATCTCGGCGGCGGTGTCGGCGGAAAAGCGGTTGATGGAGACGACCGGCACGATGCCGAATTTCTGCAAATTCTCGACGTGGCGGGCGAGATTGCCGACGCCGGTTTCGAGCGCCTCGAGGTTCTCGTGCTTGAGGTCTTCCTTCCTGACGCCGCCATGCATCTTCAGCGCCCGGATGGTGGCGACCAGCACCGCGCAGTCGGGAGCAAGCCCGGTCTTGCGGCATTTGATGTCGAGGAATTTCTCGCCGCCGAGATCGGCGCCGAAGCCCGCCTCAGTCACCACGTAGTCGGCGAGCTTGAGCGCGGTCGTGGTCGCCAGCACCGAATTGCAGCCATGGGCGATGTTGGCGAACGGGCCGCCATGGATGAAGGCGGGCGTGCCTTCGATCGTCTGCACCAGATTGGGCGCGAGCGCCTCCTTGAGCAGGACG
Organism: Xanthobacteraceae bacterium; assembly: GCA_030043335.1. Taxonomy (GTDB): domain Bacteria; phylum Pseudomonadota; class Alphaproteobacteria; order Rhizobiales; family Xanthobacteraceae; genus BOG-931. Next base: position 309 of record JASHXX010000297.1, on the reverse strand, counting down.
GTCATGGCGCCCTGGGCATTGAGATCGCCAGCGCGCACCGGCTTGCGCTCGCGGGTATAGCCGACGACGATGTTGGCGAGGCGCTTCTTGAGGTCGTCGAGATCGCGCGCCAGGCAGAAGATCGCCATCACTTCGGAAGCGACGGTGATGTCGAAGCCGTCCTCGCGGGGAAATCCGTTGGCGACGCCGCCGAGCGAGGAGACGATCGAACGCAGCGCGCGGTCGTTCATATCGAGCACGCGCCGCCAGGCGACGCGCCGCGGATCGATCCCGAGCGCGTTGCCCCAGTAGATGTGATTGTCGAGCATC
>JASHXX010000034.1 GCA_030043335.1 Xanthobacteraceae bacterium | reverse complement strand
GGCGGAGCTCGTCTGTTCGAACTCGTTCCGCTCGGATGACGCTGCGGCGAGCGCAATCGGTCTCCTGCACGCCGAGATGCGGCGGCTCGGCTCGCTGGTGATGCGTGCCGCCGACGCGCACAAGCTGCCGGCCGGCGGTGCACTTGCGGTCGACCGCGAAGGCTTTGCCGCCGCAATCACGGCGGCGCTCGAGGGCGAGCCGCTGATCCAAATCCGCCGCGACGAAGTGCTGTCGCCGCCGCCGGTGTGGGACAGCGTCATCATCGCGACCGGCCCGCTCACTTCGCCGGCGCTCGCCGACGCGATCGCCGCGCTCACCGGCGAAACCGCGCTTGCGTTCTTCGATGCGATCGCGCCGATCGTGCATCGCGAAACCATTGACTTCGACATCGCCTGGTTCCAGTCGCGCTACGACAAGGCCGGGCCGGCCGGCTCCGGCGCCGACTACGTCAATTGTCCGCTCACCCGCGCGCAATACGAAGACTTCGTCGATGCGCTCCTTGCCGGCGACAAAATCGAATTCCATGACTTCGAAACCGGCACGCCCTATTTCGACGGCTGCCTGCCGATCGAGGTAATGGCCGAGCGCGGCCGCGAAACGCTGCGCCACGGGCCGATGAAGCCGTTCGGCCTCACCGATCCACGGCATCCGACCACAAAGCCATACGCCGTGGTGCAGCTACGGCAGGACAACAAGCTCGGCACGCTGTTCAACATGGTCGGCTTCCAGACTAAGCTGAAGCACGGCGAGCAGGCGCGCATCTTCCGCGCCATTCCCGGCTTGGCCAAGGCGGAGTTCGCGCGGCTCGGCGGCCTGCATCGCAACACCTTCCTCAATTCGCCGAAACTCCTCGACGCGACGCTGCGGCTCAAGGCGATGCCGCGGCTGCGCTTTGCCGGACAGATCACCGGCTGCGAAGGTTACGTGGAGTCTGCGGCGATCGGCCTTCTCGCCGGCTGCTTCGCCGCGGCCGAGCGGCGCGGCAAGGAGCCGCGATTGCCGCCGCCGACTACCGCGCACGGCGCGCTCATCGGTCACATCACCGGCGGCCATATCGAGACGATCGATTCCGGCCCGCGCTCGTTCCAGCCGATGAACGTCAATTTCGGCCTGTTTCCGCCGCTCCGGCACGCCGCCGCGCGGGACAGCAAGAAACCGGCGCTTTGTGCGCGCGCCCTTGCCGATCTCGACGCCTGGATCGCCGACGCCGTGCCCCACGCCGCCGAATAACGGCGATCACCCGGCAATTCGCGCCGGATTTCGCGCCGCACGCCAGATCAGCCATTGCTTCCGCCAGGGCGCAATCTCCCCGGGCGCAAACGGATCGCTGCGCGCCGAACGATCGAGTGAAGGCCGAACCAGCGCGACCGGCAGTACGGCGGCAATGGCCGTCGGCGGCAGCGCCGTCGCGTGCTCGCGCGCCGCGTCAAGATGATGACGGGCGACGTCTCGTAGCTCGGCGAGCGCGGCCGCGAGGCCGGCCGAGGGTCGGCCGGCGAAGATGTCATGCGGATGCGCCCGATGGCGCTCCAGGAGTTCGACCGGCACGTAGAGCCGGCGGCGCACGGCATGGAGCGGAAAGGCGCGAATGAGGCCGGCCATGGCATAGGCGATTCCGGCCGGCCCGGTAAACGCCTCGGCGTCGGATCCGGAGAGGATTCGCGCCGCGAGGCCCAACAGCGCCGAAGAGGTGTCCCTCGCGTAGGTTTCGAGGTCGATGAGTGTCGCCATCGGATCATCGTAGAGATCGAAGCGGCGCGCCTCGATGAGCGCGACCAGCCTCTCCGCGGCGAGACCGTGGCGGGCCATCGTTTCAAGAAGCGCGGACGCGACCGGATTGGCGCGTGCCTCCTTCCGTTCCCCGCCGATGACGTCACGCCACCACTGCAGGCGGACTTCGCCGGGAAGCGCCTCACGCACCGCCTCGTGCACCCGGGCGATTTCACTATTGAAGGCATAGAGCGCGTGAAGCGCACCGCGCCGGTCAGCCGGCGCGAACAGCGTGGCGATGAAGCGGTCGCGGTCGGTCGCCCGGACAAGGTCGGCGCAATAGGCGAATGCATCGGGCATCGCCCGAGTTTAGCAGCCTCAAGCTACGGCGATCAGACCGGCGCCGACCCGGCGCCCTTCCATCAGCATCACGTTGTAGGTGCGCACCGCCGGCCCCGTCGTCATCGCATCGAACGAGATGTGCGCCTCGCGGAAGCGGATGCGCAGGACTTCCGGCGCGGCCCAAGGTGCCGCGCCGGTGCCAAGAACGAAAAAATCGAGAGCGCCGGCGCGGGCAAAGACGAGCGCCAAGCTTTCGTCCGTCAGCGCGGCCGAGCTTTCGACCGGCCAAGCCCAGATGCCGTCCGGCAGGCATAGCAGCGAGCCGCGATGCGACATGCCGGCAAAGCGAAAGCCGCCGCCGCCATGGGCGTCGATCAACGCCTGACGCGGCAGATGCGGCGCCTCCACTAGCGCGGCGCCCGCGCACGCTGCGCCGGCGCGAGGGGCTTGGTACTGGCGGCGGGCGCCTCGGGCGGCTTTTCGGGCTCTTCCGCCTCGCCCAGACGGGTGCGGCCGACGCCGAGATAGATCAGGATCGGCGAAGCGATGAACACCGAGGTATAGGTGCCGACCAAAACGACGCCGAACATCATCGTCGCGGTAAAGCTGCGGATTGCCTGGCCGCCGAACAGCAAGAGCGCCAGCAGCGACAGCGATACGGTGAGGTGGGTGACAATCGAGCGCGACAGCGTCGCGTTGATCGACGCATTGAGAAGATCGGGCATCGACAGGCGCTTGTAGCGGCGCAGCATCTCGCGGATGCGGTCGTAGATCACCACCGTGTCGTTGAGCGAATAGCCGAGAATGGTCAAAAGCGCAGCAATGCTGGTGAGATCGAAATCGACCCGCGTCAGCGACATGAAGCCGACCGTGAGCACCAGGTCGTGCACATTGGCGATCATGGCGCCGAGCGCGAACTGCCACTCGAAGCGGAACCAGAGATAGACCAGGATCGCGGCGATCGCGAGCACGAGGCCGATGGTGCCGTAGGCAAGAAGCTCGGTGGACACGCTCGGTCCCACCACCTCGACCCGCCGATACTCGACATCGTTGCCCAGCGCTCCGCGCACCTTCTGCACCGCCTCCTGCTGGGCCGCGTCGCCGCCCGGCTGCTCGGAGATGCGGATCAGCACGTCGTTGGCGGCGCCGAACTGCTGCAGCTGGAAATCGCCGAGATGCAGCGAACCTATGGTCGAGCGCATTTCGGCAAGATTGGCCGCGCCGGCCTTGGTCTCGACCTCGATCAGCGTCCCGCCGACGAAATCGATGCCGAAATTAAGTCCGTGCAAGAAATAGAGCAGGATCGCGACGATCGACAGCATCGCCGAAATGGGAAAGCTGATGCGCCGAAAGCGCATGAAGTCGAAGCGGGTGTCGTCAGGGACGATGCGAAGCAGGCGCACTGGGATTCTTTCGACTAGATTTCGCGTTTGCGCATGATCTTTTCCGCAAGCCGGCGTCCGTTTTTCCGGATCACGGGCTAGATCGGCACCGTGCGCGGCCGCCAGACGCGCACCCAATAGGCCACGATCAGCCGGGTCAAGGTGAAAGCTGTGAACAGGCTGGTGAGGATACCGATGCCGAGCGTCACGGCGAAACCGCGCACCGGCCCGGTGCCGATATAGAACAGCACCGCGGCGGCGATGAAGGTGGTGATGTTGGAATCGAGAATGGTCGCGAGCGCGCGCGAAAAGCCGGCATCGATCGCGTTGATCGCACTGCGGCCGGCGCGAACCTCCTCGCGGATGCGCTCATAGATCAACACGTTGGAATCGACCGCGATGCCGACCGTGAGCACGATGCCGGCAATTCCCGGAAGCGTCAGCGTGGCGTTGAGCATCGACAGGACGCCGAAGATCATCGCGACGTTGATGCCGACCGCGATATTGGCGAACAGGCCGAACAGGCCGTAGGTCACCAGCATGAAGAAGACGACCAGCGCGGCACCGACATAGGCGGCGTGCTCTCCGGCATTGATCGAATCCTGGCCGAGACCGGGTCCGACCGTGCGCTCCTCGACGATGGTGAGCGGCGCAGGCAAGGCGCCGGCCCGCAGCAGGATTGCAAGATCGTTGGCCTGCTCGACGGTGAAACTGCCGGAGATCTCGCCGGAACCCCCGAGAATCGGCTCGCGGATCACGGGCGCCGAGATCACCTTGTTGTCGAGCACAATGGCGAACGGCTTGCCGACGTTCTGCTGCGTCGCCTCGGCGAATTTGCGCGCGCCGATGGAATTGAAGCGGAAGCTGACGATCGGCTCGCCGTTGCGCTGGTCGAAACCGGGCTGCGCGTCGATGAGGTCGGCGCCGGAAACGAGCACGCGTTTCTCGATCAGATATTTCTGACCCTTCTCGCCGTCGAGGATTTCCGAATCCGGCGGCACATGCGACGCCAGCGCCTGCTCCGGCGACGTCGACTGGTCGACCATGCGGAAATCGAGCTTTGCCGTCTTGCCGAGGATTTCCTTGAGCCGCGACGGATCCTGCAGGCCGGGCACCTGCACCAGAATACGGTCGAGCCCCTCGCGCTGGATCGTCGGCTCGACCAGGCCGAGCTCGTTCACCCGCCGCTCGATGATCTGGATCGACTGATCGACCGCCTGGCGGATGCGTTCAGTAACCGCGGCGTCGGAAGGGGTCAGCGTGATCAGTCCGCCGCTCTCGGTGATGTTGATGCTGCGCTGCCCCGAGGTGCCGAGGATTCCGGACAACGGCTGCGACAGCTCGCGCAGCTTGCTCAGCGCCGTCTCAATATCGCTGTCGCGGGTGATGCGGACCTCGACGCTGTTGCCGTGGACGGCGCGGCCGGTAAAGGGAACACGCGCCTGGCGCAGCACGCGCAGCACTTCGTCGGCGATCCCCTGCAATCGCTCCTTGCGCACGGCATTGGCGTCGACCTCGAGCAGCAGATGCGAGCCGCCTTGCAGATCGAGGCCGAGCACGATGTGACGCTGCGCCCAGCTCGGCCAGGTCCGCACCGTGCTCTCGGGGAAGAAATTCGGCACCGCGAACAGGCAGACGATCAACGCCGTCAGCAGGATACCCGCCGCCTTCCACCGGGTGAAAAACAACATCGATGCGATAATCCTTGTTACCGGCGGGCGATCAGCTGGCGCTCTCGTCCTTCACCGGCTCGCCCTTGGCCCGCACCTCGCTCACCATCGAGCGCATCTGCCGCACCCGCACGCCGTCGGCGATTTCGACCTCGATCTGATCGTCGTCGACCACTTTGGTGACTTTGCCGACGAGGCCGCCATTGGTCACCACGCTGTCGCCCCGACGCAATGCCTTGACCATCTCCCGGTGCTGCTTCATCCGCTGCTGCTGCGGGCGCAGCACCAGAAAATACATGATCACGATGATCAGGATGAGCGGCAGCAGCGAAGTAATCATGCCGCCGCTGTCGCCGCCGAGTAGCGAGCCTTGCGCGAAGGCGGTCGTGATCAGCATTGCTCCTCCGGGGCCGTTTGTAAGACGCGCCGGCCTCGCCAGAAGGGCCGATTTTGCGCCGGAAATCGGCGCGGACTATAGCGGCCATTGGCCCAATTGCAACGCTGCCCATCGCGCGCTTGCGAGGGTCCCGGTGGCCCGCTAAGTGGGGGACCGAGCGAGCGGTAAAACCATGGCCCCTACTCCATCGAATTTGAGGAACAAGGCGACCAAGGCGGCTTTGGCCGGCGCGGCCAAGGAGACGCTTTCGCGCCAGAGCGGCAGCGACGATGTCCACGAGCGGATCGCCGACGCGTTGGAGCGCCTCGCGCCGCCGCCGCGCTCCGCACCAAATTTTTCTGCCGCCGAAGCCTTCATCTGGCACCCGGAGAAGCAAGGGCTCGACGCGGTGCGGCGCGTGAACCGTGTCGAGATGTCGCTTCTGAAGGGCATCGATCGGGTACGCGATCTCCTGGTCGAGAATACCGAGCGCTTTGCCCGTGGGCTGCCGGCCAACAACGCGCTGCTGTGGGGGGCGCGCGGCATGGGCAAGTCCTCGCTGGTCAAAGCCGCGCATGCTGCGATCGGCGCCGCGCATCCCACGGCCGGATTGAAGCTGATCGAGATTCACCGCGAGGACATCGAGTCACTGCCGGAACTGATGGAGCTCTTGCGCCACGCGCCACAACGCTTCATCGTGTTCTGCGACGACCTTTCCTTCGAGGTCGAGGACACCTCATACAAGTCGCTGAAGACGATGCTCGAAGGCGGCATCGAGGGCCGGCCCGAGAACGTCATCTTCTATGCCACCTCGAACCGCCGTCATTTGATGGCGCGCGATATGGTCGAGAACGAGCGCTCGACCGCGATCAATCCCGGCGAGGCTGTCGAGGAAAAAGTCTCGTTGTCGGACCGTTTCGGATTGTGGCTCGGCTTCCATCGCTGCAGCCAGGATGAATACCTCGCCATGGTCGACGGCTATGTCGCCCATTTCCGCATCCGCATCGCCGAGGCCGAGCTGCGCCGCGAAGCGCTTGAATGGGCGACGACCCGCGGCGCGCGCTCCGGGCGCGTGGCCTGGCAGTACGTGCAGGATTTGGCCGGGCGGCTCGGGGTGAGAACGGACGACGCAGGCCGGACGACGGCGGACAGATAGACGATTTCTATCGTCTGCCGTCTGGGTCCGTGCTCAGGCGCCGTTGAGGTATTGCGCCGGATCGACTGGCGTCGAGCCCTTGCGGATCTCGAAGTGCAGTTGCGGCGCCGTGACGTTGCCGGTCTGACCCGACTTGGCGATCACTTGCCCGCGTTTGACCTCATCGCCGCGCTTGACCATGAGCTCGCTCGCGTGGGCGTAGGCGGTGACGAAGCCATTGCTGTGGCGCACCAGCACGAGATTGCCGTAGCCCTTGAGTTCGTTGCCGGCATAGGCCACCACCCCGTCCTCGGCTGCCTTGACCGGAGTGCCCTCGGGCACGGCGAGGTTGATGCCGTCGTTCTGCAGACCGTTCGGCTTCGGCCCGAAGCCGGCAATGACGCGGCCGCGCACAGGCCAGCGGAAGGATGGCAGCCCGCCGGCGGGCTCGGCAGTCTTGACCGCGCTCTGCGGCGCCGGCGCCGCCGGCGTCGCCAGCCGCGCACTGTGCGGGGACTCCGCGGTCGCGAGCGTCGGGCCCGCCGGTGGAGCCGCTGCGGGTTCCGCGCGAGGCGCCGCCGGCGCTGTCGCTGGCCGCGCATCCGGAACGATGATGCGCTCGCCGACCCGGACCATCGTGTCGGGCGGGATATTGTTGGCCTTGGCTAGTATCAGCACCGACTTGCCGTATTGCCGGGCGATGCTGTGCAGCGTCTCGCCGGGCGCCACAATGTGGACGCTCGAGGCCGGGGCGAGCACGCTTCGCGGCGGACCAACCGGTGCAGCCGAGGGTAGGGTCGGCGAATTGGCGGCAAGACGCGGCGCCGGCGCGACCGCCGCGTCAACCGCGAGCCCGCGATAGTGGGGGATCACCAGATGCTGGCCGGGATGCACCATCGCCGGGCTGGTGATGCTGTTCGCCCTCATGATGGCGGCGACCGGCACGCCATAGCGCCGCGAGATCGTCTCGAGAGTCTCGCCCGGCGCAACGATGATCGGTTTGCCGCCCTCCCACGTCCATTTCGTCGCGGGCGCGACCCTGCCGGTGACATCGCCATTGCCGGGCTGATAAGAGCCCATGCCGCGGCCGCCGCCCGAAGTTCCCTCGCCCGAATTGCCGTTGAGGTGCGCGATCGGCCGGCTGTCGACGCGGCCGGAGCCGCCCGGCGGAACCGAGCCGGTCATCTCGTTGCGCGAAGAACTGTCGGAAGCGAACGGATTTACGAAGCGGTCGGTATCAGTGCAGCTCGCGATACCCAAACCAATTAACGCAATGGCAACCACTTGCGGCCCGAAGGCCGAACGACGCACCGCCCACATGGTTACTCACTCGCACGCAACATTAGCCGCGCGCGACTAAACCGCGTTGGGGTAAACAGGGCTTTAAGTAGTTAGATCGGAATCGAATAATGCTCTACTGTGGTAAAGTGGTTACAACTCTCGCGCCTGGCCGCGCAATAATGGCACGAATCTGACGGCGATTAGTTTTTCACGTGTCAGCGCGCCGGCATTCTTGCAGAGCCTCACAACGTGCTGCGTGCCGCTGCGCGGTCCGAGCGGCAGCACCATCTTGCCGCCGTCGCCGAGCTGCTCGACGAGCGCGTCTGGAACTTCTTCGGCCGCGGCAGTGACGATGATGCGGTCGAACGGCGCTTGCTCCGGCGCGCCATCGAAACCATCGCCGACGAGAATGAGCACGTTGGAATACCCCAACGTCCTGAGCCGCTCGCGCGCCGTATCGGCG
>JASHXX010000296.1 GCA_030043335.1 Xanthobacteraceae bacterium | reverse complement strand
ACTACGTCGCCCACCGCGCGCACTACCAATATGGACGGCGCGGCACGCCGACCACGGAGGCGCTCGAATTCGCGGTGCAGGAGCTCGAGGGGCCGCAATGCGCGCATGTGGCGCTATTGCCTTCGGGGCTGGCGGCGATCTCGGCGGCGTTGCTGTCGGTCGTGCATGCCGGCGACCATGTGCTCGTCACCGACAGCGCCTATGCGCCGACGCGCTTCTTCTGCGACCGGATACTCGCGCGGCTCGGCGTCACCGTCAGCTACTACGACCCATTGATCGGGGCCGCGATCAGCGAGCTGATGCAGCCGAACACGCGCGCGGTCTATCTCGAATCGCCGGGGTCGCTGAGCTTCGAGATACAGGACGTCGACGCGATAGCCGCAGCCGCCCACGCCAAGGGCGCGCTGGTGCTGACGGATAACACCTGGGCAAGCCCGCTCTATTTCCGTGCGCTCGAGCATGACGTCGATCTTTCGATCCAGGCCGGCACCAAATATATCGGCGGCCATTCCGACGTGATGCTCGGCACGGTTTCGTCGAACAGCGCGGCCGCGACGAGCCTCAAGAACATGGTGCGCTTCAGCGGCTGGTGCGTCGGCCCCGACGACATCTATCTCGGGCTGCGCGGCCTGCGCACGCTTGCGGTCAGGCTCGACCGGCATTTCCAATCGGGCCTTACCGTCGCGCGCTGGCTCGAAGAGCGGCCGGAGGTTCTCAGGCTCCTGCATCCGGCGCTGCCGAGCCATCCCGGGCATGCCTTGTGGAAGCGCTACTTCACCGGCGCCTGCGGATTGTTCAGCATCGTGCTCAAGCCGGTGCCGCAGCGGGCGGTGTACGCGTTTCTCGATGCGCTCGAGCTGTTCGGCATCGGCCCGTCATGGGGCGGCTATGAGAGCCTCGCCGTCCCGTTCGACTGCGCGCCGGTGCGCACGGCGACGCGGTGGGCGCCGGGCGGGCCGGCGGTTCGCTTCCACATCGGCCTCGAAGCCGTCGAGGACCTGTTGGCCGACCTCGAAGCGGGCTTTGCAGCGCTCGCGGTCGCCGCGCGCGCTTGAGACTTAGAGCGCGATCGCTGTTATTGAAGGCGATCGTCGCTCCAACTCTTTAGTGGAGCATGAAAACCGATTTCTACCCCAGGATCACGTCCGGGGGCGGGCTTTTTCCGGATCGCGCTCTAGCGGCGCGATACCGCGACTTGGCGCAAGGCGGCCGCGATTCGCCTGAATGGCGGCCACGGATAGGCTTCGAGGTCGCCCGGGCAGAAGCCGAGCCGCCGCGCCGCAAAATAGCGTCGCACCCCGAGCGCACCGACGGCCCCGACCAATGCACCGGCGATCACGTCGCTCGGATGGTGCGCGAGAACCACGACGCGGCTGAACGTGATGATCAACGCATAGACCCACATCACCCAGCGGCTCTCCGGCCAGACCGCGCCGATGGCGATTGCCGCCGCGACCGCGGCGGTCGCGTGTCCCGACGGCATCGCGGCATAGGCTGGGCGCCAGATGAACGGCGCGTACAGGAACGGATCATCGTGGCCGCCGACAAACGGCCGCGCCCGGCCGATCAGCCGCTTGACGATGGTCACGAACAGACCGGGCGCGCCGATCGCCAGGAACAGGAATCCGCAGCGCACGCTGAGCGCGGCGAGCACGCCGCGAGTGAAGCGCGGCAGCGCCGCAGAAACAGTCGCCGCGAGCGCGAGCAGAATGGTGCCGAGCGGATAGAGAAACCAGCCGGAGAGACCGAACCTGGTGATGGTGTAGAACGGCTCGACGAACCAGCGCGGCAGATTGCGCGCCCAATCGCTCGCCGCGACGTCGAGGAAGAACATCGAGGCAATCACCGCGGCAATCGCCAGCAGCACCGCCGCGAACGCGCGCGCCCGTAGGCGCGGCAGCTTTGCCCGCGGCGCGCGCGTCAGGGCGAGAAGCGCGCGCGCGGCATTGGCGGCAAAGCGTTGCGGCAACGGCGCCGCTGCGGGCGCAGAAGGAACGGGATTCGAGCGAACTTTAGTCACGGCCGCCGCGACGATAGTGAAAACGCCGCCGCCGGGGAAGCGCCCGGTTCAGGGCTGACCGCGGTCGCTAAGCCGCACGACCACGCTGTCCGCGGCACCGGACGCGTCGATCACCGTCACGCGCGTGAAACCAGCCCCTTGGGGCCTGAAGAAGGTTCCGCGCGCCTCGGCCGCAACCGGCATGCCGTTGACCAGGAGCGTGAGCGGCGCGTTGGCGCCGGTCACCTTGAGCGGCACCGGATCGGGCTTTCCGTCGGTGCTGGCGAGCTCGAGCCGGGCACCGTCCGGCGGAAACAAGATGTGCAGCTTCGGCTGCGTCGAGCCGGCAAGATCGCCCGGCGCGAAATGCCGCAGCGGCGGCGGCAGCTTGGCAGAATTGGCCACCAGCACCCCGGCGGGCGCACGCGGCAGCGCGGCCGGCGGCGTCGGCAGCCGGGCGAAGGCATCGAACAAAATCGGCGCCGCCGCGGCGCGGCCGATCAGGCCGGACACCGGCGCGCCGTCGGGCCGGCCGACCCAGATACCGATCGTGTGCTTGCCGTCGAAGCCGATGGACCAGGCGTCGCGGTAGCCGTAGCTCGTCCCGGTCTTGAACGCGATCCGGCCGGCCACGCCATTCTCCGGCGGCGGCGTGCCGAGAAGCACATTGCCGACATACCAGGCGGCGACCGGCTCCATCAGGCGATTGCCCTCGCCGTGGCGTGAAGCGGTCGGGGGTGACGCGCGCGAAGCGTCGCGCTCGCCGAGCGGCAGCACGGTGCCAAGACGCGCGATCCCCGAATAGAGCATCGCCAGATCGCAGAGCCTGATGCCGACGCCGCCGAGGCCCATGGCGAGGCCGGGCGCTTCGCCGTCGGGCAGCGCCAGGGCCGCACCTGCCTGTTTCAGCCTCGCGGCGAGGCGGCTCGGGCCGACCTGATCGAGCACGGCGAGCGCCGGGACGTTGAGCGAGAATTGCAGCGCCCAGCGGACGGTGACGGTGCCCTGGAAGGTGAAATCGAAATTCTGCGGCGCATAGGCGCCGTAGCGCACCGGCCGATCCTCGATCAAGGTCTCGGGATGAATGAGGCCGTCTTCGAAACCGAGGCCGTAGATGAACGGCTTGAGCGTCGAGCCCGGCGAGCGGAGCGCCTGCGTCATGTCGACCTCGCCGGCGCGGTGTTGGTCGAAATAGTTGGGGGAGCCGATATGCGCCGCGATCGCGCCGGTCGCGTTGTCGACGACGAGGATGGCGAGCGAGACGTCGGGCCCGAGCGTCTGCGCCAGCGTGCGCACACGCTCGCGCGCCAGTGCTTCGAGGTTCTTCTGCAAGTCGGCGTCGATGGTGAGGCGAACCTCGCTCCCGGGCTGCGCGTCGCCGACTGCCCGGTCGGCGGCGTGCGGCGCGAGCATCGGCATGGCGCGTCGACCCGCCGGCACCGGCTCGGCCTTGGCAAGCGCGATCTCGTCAGCGGCAACGCCGCTTGAGGCGGCGAAGCGGTCGAGTACGCGGTTTCTGGCGCTGCGCGCCGCTTCGCTCGAACGATCCGGCCGCCGCAGCTCCGGCGATTGGGGCAAGGCAACGAGCAGCGCCGCCTCGGCGAGCGACAGCCGTCGCGGCTCCTTGCCGAAATAGGCGAGCGAGGCGGCGCGAATGCCTTCGATATTGCCGCCGTAAGGCGCCAGGTCGAGATAAAGCACGAGCACCTCGTCCTTGCTCAGTTCCCGCTCGAGCTCGACGGCGCGCACGATCTGGCGGAGCTTCGCCACCAGCGTCCGGCCGTGGCGCGGCTCAAGCAGCCGCGCCACCTGCATGGTGAGCGTTGAGCCGCCGGAGCGGATGCGCCCGCTGCCGGCGAGCTGGAAGGCGGCGCGGGTGAGCGCCAGCGGGTCAACGCCGTGATGGGCGCGAAAGCGCC
>JASHXX010000295.1 GCA_030043335.1 Xanthobacteraceae bacterium | reverse complement strand
CGGCGCGATGGCTGCCGGCGCCCGCTCCGGCAACCTGAATACCGGCAATGCCGGCGCGGCCATTGTCAGCGCGCCGCAATCCTACCTGATGCATTCGCTGCTTGCCTATCAGCGCGCCCAGGAGGAGCAAGCCGACCGCGCCGGTGTCCGCTTTCTGACGATGACCGGCCAGTCGGCGAAGGGCATGTACGATACGTTCAAGCGCTTCGCCGATGAGCTGATGTTCTCCGCGAAGTTCGTCGATCCTTACGCGCAGAACCACCCGATGCCCGCCGAGCGCATGGCGGCGCTCGCGGAACTGGTCAAGACGCCTTATTGGGACAAGAAGGACTCGCCGGAACTGCAGTTCCGCCACGACATGATGCGGGCGAAGCTCTACGGCTTCACCGAGCGTCCCGACACGGTCGCGCGGCGCTATCCGCTATCCGATAGCAGCGTCCCCGCGCGCTACGCGCGTGCGATCTCGGCTTACCGCTTCGGCGATCTGCGCGCCGGCGTTGCGCAGATCGACAGCTTGATTCAGGCGATGCCCAACTATCCCTATCTCTACGAGCTTAAGGGGCAGGCGTTGCTCGAAGGCGGACGTCCGGCGGAGGCCATCGCACCTTTGCGGCGCGCGGTCGAGCTGTCGCCCAATCCGGCGCTCATTCAGATCATGCTCGGGCAGGCGCTGGTCGCCAACAACAACGCCAAGATGGCGGACGAGGCGGTTCCGCTGTTGCGGGCGGCGATCGCGAAGGAACCGGAATCCAGCGACGCCTATGAGCAGCTCGCGATGGCGTATGGCCGCAAGGGCGACGTCGCCGATGCCGACCTGGCTTCGGCGCAGGCGGCGTTCGCACGTGGCGACAACAAGACCGCGCGCGACCTCGCCGCGCGCGCCAAGACGCGATTCCCGGTCGGCTCGCCGGGTTGGGTCAGAGCCGATGATATCGTCGCGTTCAACAAGAACCTGAAGCAGAATCCGCTTCGGGCCGGCCCATGATCACCAAAAGGAAACAGAAATGACATCTCGCCGAGATATGGCAATCCTGTTCGCGACCGCGCTGCTGTTCGCCGCGCCGGCTTGGGCCCCGACGCAAGCCGATCCCCTCGCCGCCGACCAACGCGGCGAAATCGAAGCCATCATCAAGAACTACCTGACCCAGCATCCCGAGGTCGTTCAGGACGCACTGGCCGAGCTCGAAAAACGCCAGCAGGCCGCGGACGCGGAGAAGCATCGCCAAGCGGTCAAGGAAAACAATGCAACGCTGTTTGGCTCGCCGCATCAAGTCGTCCTTGGCAATCCGCAGGGCACCGTCACGATGGTCGAGTTCTTCGACTACAACTGCGGCTACTGCAAGCGCGCCCTACCCGACATGCTTGGCCTGCTGAAGACCGACCCTAACCTCAAATTCGTGCTCAAGGAGTTTCCGGTCCTGGGCGAGGGATCGGTCGAGGCCGCCCACGTTGCGGTCGCGGTGCGCATGCAGGACGGCACCGGCAAGAAGTACATCGAGTTTCACCAGAAGCTGCTCGGCAGCCGCGGGCCGGTCGACAAGATGCGCGCTCTCGCCGTCGCCAAAGAGGTCGGCCTCGACATGGCGCGCATTGAGAAGGACATGGGCAGCGACGAGGTCCAGAAGACGATCGACGAGAACATGAAGCTGGCCGATGCGCTGGGCGTCAGCGGGACGCCGAGCTATGTCGTCGGCCACGAGATCGTCATGGGGGCGGTCGGTCTCGAAGCGCTGAGAGAGAAAATCGAGGCCGAACGGAAATAGCCTGCCCTAGCCGCTTGGCACGGCATCGCCCTCCCCGTCTCCGGGGAGGGCTTTTTGCACGCCTATTTGGCCAGATAGTTGCGGTGCACCCAGCTGCCGTCGGAGCGGCGGGTCTCGGCATAGAGCGAGGCATCGCCGTCAAGCGTCGCCAGGCGGACGTGCGCGTTGATGGCGCGCTCGGTCTTGGCGCCGGTCTGGGCGGTGGCGAGGAAGGCTTGCACCTCCTTGATCGACGGCGGCGCGGTTGGCGCCGCATCCTTCTTGCTTATCGCCTCGGTCACGTTGGCGTCGAGCTGCTTGCGCCACATCTTGCGAAACAGCGCGTTCGACGCATAGACGTCGCCGCCATTGATCTTGCCGTTGATGGCGTAGACGTTGCCGACGATATCGGCATCGGCTTCGCCAGCGTCCTGAAGCGCCTTGATATAGGCCGCCTGCGCTTGTTTGAGCTCCTTGTTTTCGAGCGAAAGCTGCAGGCTTGACGGCGAGGCCGGCGCCACGACAGGCGCTCCCACCGAGCGGCTCAGGCGTTCCTGCACCTTCTTGACGGTCGACCAGATGGTCTGCTGACTGCAGCGTTACCGGCACGGCATGAGCCGTCGCCGCGCCACGCAGGAGGTAGATGGCAAGATTGTCGTGAACAATCGGACCCGAAACACCCACATCGTCGGCGGCGAAGGCCGACGGAACGAACGCAAGTGAAGTGAGAAAGAATGCGGCGAGATGCACGAATGCTCTGCGGCGCATGGAATAACCTCTCCCAATGACGTCGCCCGCCGGCCGGCAACGTCAATCGCCTCTGTGGTCGGGTCGCGGGGGAGCGATGGCGGATTTTGGGTTTGATCGTGGCGGCAGCGTGCCCGGCTTCCCCTTTGCGGGTGCCTTCCCTATAAACGGACCCGGCACGGTGGACGCCCGCCGCGACCATAGCCGGGTGCACCTCGCGAAATGGCGAAGACGGTCTACGTCCTCAATGGACCCAACCTCAATCTGCTCGGCACCCGCGAGCCGGAGATTTACGGCCGCGCCACGCTCGCCGACGTCTAGAGGCTCTGCCGCGCAACGGCCGAGCGCCTCGGGTTGGCGCTCGAATTCCGGCAATCCAATCACGAGGGCGAAATCGTCGACTGGATCCACGAAGCCCGGTCCAACCACGCTGCTGGATTGCTGATCAACCCGGCGGGATATTCACACAGCTCGGTCGCGATCCTTGACGCGCTTCTCACCTTGGCTGCGCCGGTGGTCGAGGTGCACATCAGCAACATCCATGCCCGCGAGCCGTTCCGTGAGCATTCCTACGTCTCGAAGGCCGCGCGAGCGGTGATCTGCGGCTTCGGCGTCAACGGCTACGCACTTGCCATCACCGGCCTTGCTGCCATGATCGACGCCAAGGCTTGATCGTGGCGCGCAAGTCCGGGAGCCCGCCGATGCCGAAGACGCCCGCGATCGATCACGATGTGATCCGCGATCTGGCAAAGCTGCTCGAGGAAACCGGTCTGAGCGAGATCGAGTTTCAGCGTGACGGCGTCTCGATTCGCGTCGCGCGAAATTCAGGTCCGCCGGCGACACGGCTGCGGCCGGCGGACTCGCCTGTTCCGCCGCCGGTGACGGTCGCTTCCGCCGCCGCCCCGATCGACCCGACGCAGCATCCGGGCGTGGTCGCCTCGCCGATGGTCGGCACCGCCTATCTCGGGCCTTCGCCCGGGGCGCGGCCCTTTGTCGAGATCGGCACGCAGGTTAAGGCCGGCGACATTTTGATCATCATCGAGGCGATGAAGACGATGAATCAAATCCCGGCGCCGCGCGCCGGCACCGTAACCCAGATCCTGGTCGAGGACGGCCGGCCGGTCGAATATGGCGAGCCGCTGATGATCATCGAGTGAGGCGAATAACGAAATGGCGAACGCGAACAGCAAAATGAACGCCGGTCCGCGCATTCGCCAATCCGTCTCCCCCATTCGCCGCGCCGAGCCGCCGCCATGTTTGACAAGATCCTGATTGCCAACCGGGGAGAGATCGCGCTGCGCGTGCTGCGGGCGTGCAAGGAACTCGGCATTTCGACCGTGGCAGTGCACTCGACCGCCGATGCCGACGCCATGCATGTGCGACTCGCCGATGAGAGCGTCTGCATCGGTCCGCCGCCGGCGAAGGACAGCTATCTCAACATTCCGGCGTTGCTCACCGCATGCGAGATCACCGGCGCCGACGCCGTGCATCCGGGCTACGGCTTTCTTGCCGAGAACGCCCGCTTTGCCGAAATCCTTGCCGAGCACGATGTGCATTTCATCGGACCCCGTCCCGAGCATATCCGCCTGATGGGCGACAAGATCGCGGCCAAGCACGCCGCCCGCGAACTTGGCATCCCGACCGTGCCGGGCTCCCAAGGCGGCATCGGCTCAGACGAAGAGGCGCATCGGTTGGCGCGCGAGATCGGCTTTCCCGTCATGCTCAAGGCCGCGGCCGGCGGCGGCGGCCGCGGCATGAAAGTGGTGCGCGCCGAAAACGAGCTCGCCTCGGCGCTTGCGACCGCGCGCGCGGAGGCCAAGGCCTCCTTCGACGACGACACGATCTATCTCGAAAAATACCTCGATCGGCCGCGGCATATCGAAATTCAGGTGCTCGGCGACGGCAAGGGCCGCGCCATCCATCTCGGCGAGCGCGACTGCTCGCTGCAGCGCCGCCACCAGAAAGTCTGGGAAGAAGGCCCCTCGCCCGCGCTGAATTCCGCCGCGCGCGACCAGATCTGCGAGACGGTCGCCAAAGCCATGCGCGAAATCAAATATCTCGGCGCCGGCACCGTCGAGTTCCTCTACGAGGACGGCAAATTCAACTTCATCGAGATGAACACCCGCATTCAGGTGGAACATCCGGTGACGGAGATGATCACCGACATCGATCTCATCGTGGAGCAGATTCGCGTCGCTGCCGGCAACGACCTCGCCCTGGCGCAGGGCGACGTGAAATTCCACGGCCACGCCATCGAGTGCCGGATCAATGCCGAGAATCCGGTCTCGTTCCGCCCTTCGCCCGGCAAGATCATCCACTATCACCCGCCCGGCGGCCTGGGCGTGCGCATCGATTCGGCGGTCTACCACGGCTATGCGATTCCGCCGTTCTACGACTCGCTCGTCGGCAAGCTCATCGTCCACGGCAAGACCCGCAGCGAGTGCCTGATGCGGCTCAAGCGCGCGCTCGACGAATTCGTCGTCGACGGGATCGAGACCACGCTGCCCCTCTTTCGCGCCTTGGCGAGCGAGACCGAGATCATCGACGGCGACTACCACATCCACTGGCTCGAGGAATTCCTCGCGCGCGGCGCGCTCGAGCAGTAGCCGTTTACCCCGGCGCGCGTTCGGCCGCGGATTTGAGGGTGTCGGCAAGCAGCCGCCCGACCAGCGCCGGCACGTAGGGCTTTGGCACGTAGATCGAGCCGGGAACGCGCACGGTCGGATCGAGCACATTGGGCCGGGCGGAGGCATAAACGACCGGCAGATGAGGCAAAAGCTCGCGGGCGCGGCGGGCGAGCATCGCGCCGTCCATCGCGCCTGGCAGATTGATGTCGGTGAACAGGACGTCGACCGGCGCGGTCGCAAGATGGCGCAAAGCGTCGGCCGCATTGGCCGCTGCGTGAACGACAAAGCCTTGCTCGGACAGCGATTCGGCGACCCACTCGCTGATCAGATATTCGTCTTCGACCAGCAAGACCCGAATCGGCTCGTCCCGCCTGACCATTGCTTTCATCGCCTTGCAGTCTCGTTCAATCGAACGCAAAACGCGCCGTGAACAATTTTCGTTCAAGGCGACGAAAATCTTAGCGAAATCAGGGTTGCCGATT
The DNA here is from genome assembly GCA_030043335.1 of Xanthobacteraceae bacterium. GTDB lineage: Bacteria > Pseudomonadota > Alphaproteobacteria > Rhizobiales > Xanthobacteraceae > BOG-931. The sequence goes on along the minus strand of JASHXX010000295.1, from coordinate 881 downwards.
AGTTAAACTCGAACGCTCCCGCCACGCCGGGCGGCTGCACGCCCCGCCGCCTGGCCGCCTCTTGAAGAGGGCGCTTGCCGCCGGCTAAACGGAGTCCATGGCCAGCCGTGAATCCGCCCTCGTCGACATCACGCCCGAGGTGCTGCTGAAGGCTTATGCCTGCGGCATCTTTCCAATGGCGGAAAGCGCGGAGGATCCGGCGCTGTACTGGATCGAGCCGGAACGCCGCGGCATCATCCCGCTCGACCGGTTCCATGTTCCGGCACGGCTGGCGCGTACGGTCCGTTCGGGCCGCTTCAGCGTTCTGGTCGATCGCGACTTCGATGCTGTCATTGCCGGCTGCTCGGAACCGCAGGTCGGACGCAGCCGCACCTGGATCAATGCCCGCATCCGCAATCTCTACCGCAAGCTTTACCAGCGCGGCGATTGCCACACCGTCGAAGTATATGAGAACGGCGAGCTCGCCGGCGGGCTCTACGGCGTCAGCCTCGGGCGCGCGTTTTTCGGCGAGAGCATGTTCCATTATGCCCGCGACGCCTCCAAGGTCGCCCTGGTGCACTTGGTGGTGCGGCTCAGGGTCGGCGGTTACCGGCTGCTCGACACCCAATTCGTCACCGATCATTTGCGGACGTTCGGTGCCGTCGAAGTTTCGCGGCCGGCCTATCATAAGCTGCTCGATGCCGCGCTCGTTGGCGAGGCCGATTTCGACGCGCTGGCGCTTGACCGGCCGATTTCCGGAAGTGCCGCGCTCGCGCACCTGGCGGGCGCTGAACGGCCCTAGCCCTACTGCTGCACCGGCGGCGCCGGCGCGGGCGTGATTGGCGGTTGAGGTTGCTGGCGCGCGGGCGCCGCCTGGCGCGATCTTACTGGCGCCGCCGCTC
>JASHXX010000294.1 GCA_030043335.1 Xanthobacteraceae bacterium | reverse complement strand
AAGCCGAGATTCGGCTGATCCGGCATCAGCATGTACATGGCAAGCGCGCAACACGACAGATCGAGCATGCCGATCACGATCTGCAGCAGCGTCAACGGCCCGCCCGGCAGGGTCACCTGCCAACCGTCGCGGCCGACAACGCGCGGCTTGGTCCAGACCCACGCCACATAGGCGGCAAGGAGCGCGAGGATCACCAGCGCAATGAGGCGGTTGAACCAGAGCGGCAGCTGGTCAACGTCGCGCGCGGCCTGCGGCGCGTCGAGCACGCCGAGGCCAAGCACGGTGGCGTTGCCAAGCCAGAAAGTAAGCCCGGCAACGAAGCAGATCTTGGTGACCTCAACGACGCTGAGGCCCCAGGCCGAATAGATGCGATAGCGCACCGCGCCGCCGGAAAAGACGCTGGCGCCGACATTGTGCCCGACCGCGTAGCTGGTAAAGCCGGCGAGTGCCGCGACCCGGTACGGCACGTCGTAGCGGCCGATGGTGCGCAGCGCGAACAGATCGTAGAGGGTGAGCGACAGATAGGCGGCGGCGACGAAGAAGCCGGCAATGCCGAGCGTGCGCCAATCGGTCGCCTCGAGCGCGTCGAGGAGCTCGTCGAGATCGATATCGCGCAAAATGCGATAGAGCACCACCGCGGCGACGATGATGATGGTAAGGCTGAGCGCCATGCCCAGTCGGCTGAAACCGACCTTTCTCTCGAAAAAGTGCGCGGCCCGACGCAGCCTCATCAGCATTCCGCGCTCCGGCTCGGCTGCTTGTGCCTCAATCGGTCACCTCCTTAACCGGCGTGTGCGCCGCTCCCACTAGCAGATGTCGGGTCCGCGGGCGAGGGCGGCGCTGATCGGCTCGCGGCCGCGCTGTTTGGCCACACCCTGGGTCGGTCGGCCGGCGGGTGGCGCAATGGCGAATCACCGGCAGGACGCGTCCGCCATCGCCATGGTTGACTGCCTCCGGCACGGCCTTGGGGCTACATCCAAGCGTCGGCGGCTTTTTGCAGTTGCTTTTTTTGCAGTTGACGAGCGGCGCAGTCCCCGCTTGGTACTGAGAAAAAGCTTGCCGAGGAGACATGTCGGTGACCGGGACCATGACCAGAAACAAGCCGCCGTTTCGCGCCGACGTGGTCGGCAGTTTGCTGCGCACCGCGCCGCTGAAGATAGCGCGCGCGAAACGGGAAAGGGGTGAGATCGACGCGGCCCAGCTGCAAGCCGTCGAGGACCGCGAGATCGAGAAGATCATCAAGAAGCAGGAGGAGGTCGGACTCAAGCTCGCGACCGACGGTGAATTCCGCCGCTCATGGTGGCATTTCGACTTCTACGGCATGCTCGACGGCGTCGAGATGTATGAACTCGACCACGGCATCCAATTCCACGGCATCCAGACCAAGATGCAGAGCGTACGCGTAAGCGGCAAGCTCGGCTTCGCCGACAATCATCCGATGCTCGAGCATTTCAAGTTTCTCAAATCGCATACCCGCCTGGTCCCAAAGATGTGCATCCCGAGCCCGGCGACGCTGCATTTCCGCCTCGAGCCCAACGCCATCACCACCAAGGACTACGCCGACCGCGACGCCATCTTCGATGATCTGGCGAAGACCTACCAGCGGGCGGTGCGCGCGTTCTACGATGCCGGCTGCCGCTATCTGCAATTCGACGACACCGCTTGGGCCTATTTGTGCTCGCAGGCCGAGCTGAAAAAGGCCCGCGATCGCGGGCTCAACGCCGATCGGCTGGCACAGGATTATGCCCGCGTCATCAACGGGGCGCTCGCCGGCAAGCCGGCCGACATGGTGATCACCACGCATGTGTGTCGCGGCAATTTCCGCTCGACCTGGATCTCCGAGGGCGGCTATGAGCCGGTCGCCGAAATCCTGCTCGGCAAACTGAACTATGACGGCTATTTCCTCGAATACGACACCGCGCGTGCCGGCGGCTTCGAGCCGCTGCGCTTCCTGCCCAAGGGCGGCAAGATCGTCGTGCTCGGCCTCGTCACCACCAAGACCGGCACGCTGGAGAAGAAGCCCGCCATCAAGCGGCGCATCGAGGAGGCCACCAAATACGTCGCGCTCGAGCAGCTCTGCCTGTCGCCGCAATGCGGCTTCGCCTCGACCGAGGAAGGCAATGTGCTCGCCGAGGACGAGCAATGGGCGAAGCTCAGGATGATCGCCGAGCTTGCGGACGAGGTGTGGCGCTAAGGCGCGGCGCTATTTGACGAAACTGAGATAGGAGGCCAGTTCTTCAATCTGATCTCGTGACAGCTCGGTGGCAATGTGCGGCATGGGGTGCCCCAAGGCCCCGTGATAGCCCTCGGCCCACTGTTCAAGGCGACGTTTTAAGTAACCGTAGGTGAGCCCCCCGAGGCGAGGAATAGAACCAACGCCCTCGGCGTTTGGGCCATGGCAAGCGACACAGGCTGCAATATTCGCCTCAGGCATGCCGCGCTGATAGATGGCCTCACCCTGTGCCACAAGCTCGCGCTGTCCGTCGTCGGCTGCACGGGGCGGCAGACTTGAGAAGTAGACCGACAATGCATGCGCCTCCCGCGAACTGAGGTGTGCGGCAGCGCCCCACATGTATTGCTTCGAAAACGGAGCATCGCGCGTATGGCTGGCAAAGCTCCCCAGCTGCTGCTCGATGTATGTCGGCCGTTGTCCCGCCAGACGCGGCGCCGGCGAATACCCTTGCGCCGATCCTCCGTGACACCAAGTGCAATTGCGGACCCTGGC
>JASHXX010000033.1 GCA_030043335.1 Xanthobacteraceae bacterium | reverse complement strand
TGCGGCATTTCGTTGGCGTTTCGTTCATTGATCCATCCTTTTGAGCAGATCTTCGAGGTCGTCGAACCGGCTTTGCCAAAACCCGGCCATTTCGCTTGTCCAGTCGATCAGCGGGGCCAAGGCGCCGAGGTGAGCGCTATAGTGCGTCTGGCGACCTTCGTGGCGGTCGCGCACGAGCCCGGCCTGCCTGAGCACCGCAAGATGCTTTGAGACGGCCGGCTGCGAGACCCCGGCCCGAGCCGTCAGAGCCCCGACCGTGTGCTCTCCCTTGCGGCACAGTCGTTCGAAGAGAGCCCGCCGCGTCGGATCGGCCAACGCCCTGAAAAGAATGTCGCGGCGGTCTGGCATCGCCATCAATAACCAGTGGCTGTTGATCAAGCTGATCGACGAAATTGTTTGATTCCGTAGATCAGCCCTGGGCTTTGGACTTGTTGAGGCTCACGGCGGCGCGGACAAGCGTCTTCAACGCTTTTTCGTCGATCTTCTCGCCCTCGTGGAAGTCGATGGCGCGCCTGGTGTTCCCGTCAAGACTGGAGTTGAACAGGCGCGAAGGATCCTTCAGGGCCGCCCCTCTGGCGAAGGTCATCTTCACGACGTCCTTGTAAGTCTCGCCCGTGCAGATCAATCCGTCGTGCGACCACACCGGAACCCCTCTCCATTTCCACTCTTCGACGACTTCGGGATCGGCTTCTTTGACCAAGGTACGGAGCCGGCTGAGCATCTGGCCTCGCCAGTCGCCCAGCTCCCTGATTCTCGCGTCGACCAGCTGCGAAGGCGACTTGCTCTTCGGCGACCCGCTCTTCTTCATGCCCGTCCTCCTGGTCCCGCGGCTTCGATATGGAGATCACCGCCCCGCCGTGCGGGTTCTACCTGCACCGAGCCGTCAAGCCCCGACCGTGCGCTCTCGTTCGATAACCCGCTGGTTATCGATTGACGCATAACCGCTGAGATATGTGTGAGTCAAGCCGGGCGGGATTTCCTGACACGCCTACAGACGCTCGCCGGCGTTATAACGGCGTCGCGCGCTGCGCGAGGCAAAAGACGCCATCACGCTGGCGGGTTCCCGTGTGTTGCCATTGGCACGCTTGACGCCGCTCGGTCCGGTCAACTCCGGATCAAGGCCGGTCGGCGCCGCTTCGTCGATGCGAGATCAGCCTTAGCCACGGGGCCAAATGGAAGGCGCTCATCAACAAATACATCGGGACCATTCCGGTTAGCGGCGATGCATCTGGCGGGGCCGAGCAGAGCATGTCCGGCATGCCGCCACCATGGATTCTCGTAAGCAGCGCCATCATTGCGAAGGTCGGCGCGGCCGCGAGCGACAGCCAACGGTCCGGGCTTGCCTTGAGCCGGTCCCGGCACGGGGTGACCGCACGGTCGATCGAGCCCGTCATGTTGGAGATCATTGCGGCACATCTCCTGTCTTCTCTTCTAAGCTTTTCTAAGCGCTTCGACACTGATCGTGTCGGCACCCACGTCGTCGAGAATTCGAATCCGACCTCGTCGCGGCCGCAATGGCGTCGCCTTCCCTGGTGTGTGCCTTCTCGCGAACCCGCAACGCGTCGAGCTGCGCCTGGAAGGTGCTCCGACCGATTATTTTCGGCGCTTCAAGTTCATCTCTCATGATGTCTGTCATCGTTCGCTCGCTCGCTACGCCGGCTTTGGGTCCTCTGCGTCGCGCTTTCGGAAGGCGACTTCTCCGGCATCGGACGCCTCGACCCACTTCGGGTCAGGCGAGGCCGCAGCGCTATAGTTGTCGTGCCAGTTCCACCACTTGTACGGCGGGGTCTGGGGGTAACCCTCGGGCGAGTCCTCCCAAGTCTCCTGACGGCCGAGCGGCGTGATATCGAGGTAGCTCCAGGTGGTCCCCATCGCCTCGTCGCCGCGGCTGTTGACGAAGTAGGTGCGAAACACCCGCTCGCCGTCGCGGAACAACACGTTGTGGCCGTGCCATTCGTCGACGCCGAAGTCGGCATCGAAGCTGTCGATGATTGTGTACCAGGGCATCTCCCAGCCCATCCGGGCCTTCAGGCGTGCGATGTCCGCCTGCGGCGCCCGCGAGGCATAGGCGAGCGTGGTGTCGCGAGCGTTCAGATGGGCGAGATGGGCGACCTGATCGGCGCCCAGGGAGCAGCCACACCAGGCGTGCTCGGACCAGCCGAACACGTCGGGCTCGAAGAAAGCGCGATAGACAATAAGCTGGCGACGGCCCTCGAACAGGTCGAGCAAGCTCACCTTGCCATTCGGTCCCTCGAATTCGTAAGCCTTGTCGACCGCCATCCACGGCATCCGCCGGCGTTCGGCGGCGAGTGCGTCGCGGGCCCGCATCAGGCTCTTTTCCTTCACGAGCATCTGTTGGCGCGCAGCCTCCCAGGCCTGCGGCGACACGATCGGCGGCGTGTCCATTCCGAGATGCCCTTTGTGCTGCTGCGTGTGTCTCGCTTCGCTAGTGGCCATGTGTCTCTCCTGTTCCGTTTCGTTCTTGCGCTGCGGCGAGTCTTCACTCTCCGTCGGATGCTGGCGGTCGAACGCGGTGGCTGCACCGTTGTTCCGCGCCCGGGCTCCTGTTCAGCTTTCTTTGTCGTTGGGGTCGCCTTTGCCGGTCGTAATCAGGCGGCGCAGGCTGTCGTTGATGTAGAAGCCCCATGCGCCCGCGCACTTGCCGTAGCATTCGATGGTGGGAGCCAGGCCGACATGCGTAAAGCGGAGTTCGGTCTTGCCGCCTTTCGCAGCGATCTCGAAGACAATGTCGGTGCCGTTCCACTCGGCCTGGTCTTTGACGAAGTTGATTTGGGCGTCGAGCACGCGCCATACGACTCTCCTGCCCGGCACCAGCTCGGTGATCTTTTGGGTGCTGCGGTGAGCATCCTGATAACGATATGTAAACACGGCACCGAGCTCATCGGTGCGACCGTCGATTTCTCCCGACCACCATCCGCGCACGTTGTTGATGGCGTCAAAGACTTGGTCGGGAGACTGGTCGACCGTGAAAGACGTGCTGTAGTCTTTCGTCTTCAGCTCTTCTCGCGCCGTCATCGCTTTGTTCCTTTTTTCTGGCCGCTGATGCGCATCTCGCCCGGTGCGGCGCGCCTCACCACGAAGAGCTTGAACCCACGCTTTGCGCGTCTGCGTCGCGAGTCCCCGCGTGACTGATGATCTTGGCGGTTGGCGATCATGAGCTAGACTTAGGGCCGGCCGTCGAAAGCCGGGAGTTACAAGTGTGGCGGGATTCCGATGGACTCGCTGGTCACAGCGGCGGCGCGCGCGCTTGCCGGCGGTGATTTCCTTGGCGCGCTGAACCGGGTCGCGCTGCGCGACGACGCGCCTGCGCTGGCGCTTCGCGGCATCGCGATGGCTCAGCTCGGCGAGCTCGATCGCGCAAAGGCCCTGCTGCGACGCGCGGCGCGCGCCTTCGGTCCCAGAAAGGCTGTGGCCCGCGCGAGGTGCATCGTCGCCGAGGCCGAGATCGCGCTCGTCTCGCGCGACCTCGCTTGGCCGCCGAAGGCGCTCGAGGCGGCGCGGGAGACGCTTGAACAACGCGGCGATCGCGTCAACGCCGCGCATGCACGGCATCTCGAGGTCCGGCGTCTTGTTCTGATCGGGCGTCTCGACCAGGCCGAGCGTGCCCTCGCCGCGCTCGATCCGGCGCAATTCCCGCCGGCGTCGAGGGCCGCTTACGAATTGGTCGTTGCGGGGATCGCAATGCGACGCCTTCGGACCAAGGCGGCGCGCGCCGCGCTCGCGCGGGCCGAGCGCGCCGCGCAGGAGGCAAATATCCCCGCACTGAGGGCCGAGGTGGAAAGTGCGTCGCTCATTCTCGACACGCCCGCGGCGCATCTGATTGCGCGTGGCGAGGAACGACTTCTCCTGCTTGCGGAGGTTGA
>JASHXX010000293.1 GCA_030043335.1 Xanthobacteraceae bacterium | reverse complement strand
GAGGTCAGCATCACCATCAGCGACGATGGTCCCGGCTTCGCGCCCGAGGTCATTGACCGCATCGGCGCGCCCTATGTCACCCACCGGCGTCCGCAGGCGCGCGGATCCGATGGCGATGAGCAGCCGGTTTTCGGGCTCGGCCTCGGGTTTTTCATTGCCAAGACGCTGCTGGAGCGTTCCGGGGCGAAGCTTTCGCTGGTCAACCAGGCCCCGCCGCTCCATGGTGCTACCGTCAAAATCACCTGGAGCCGCACCGATTTTGAACAACCGGGCATCGCGCCCCCTCTTGAGCGGCTCGAGGCGGCTTCTTAATTGTTCCTTTAGAGGCCGGTCGCCGACTTGTCCTGGGTTGCCGAGGCGCGGTATTTGAATTTGGCGGGGCGCAGATTTGGTCGAGGAGCGTTGCCGTGACCAACACCATGGCCCATGCGGTCGTCGGCGCGATGCCGGCGGAGCGTTCGCTGCTCATCGTCGAAGACGATAAGTCCTTCCTGCAGCGCCTGGCGCGCGCGATGGAGATCCGCGGTTTTGCGGTGACCACCGCCGAGTCGGTCGCCGACGGCTTGCTGCAAGTTGAAAAGGCCGCGCCGGCGTTTGCCGTTGTCGACATGCGGCTCGGCGACGGCAACGGACTCGACGTCATTTCCGCGATGAAAAAGCGCCGGCCCGAGGCCCGCGCCATCATCCTTACCGGCTACGGCAACATCGCCACGGCGGTGAATGCGGTCAAGCTCGGCGCCGTCGATTACCTCGCCAAGCCGGTCGACGCCGATGACGTTGTCGCGGCCCTGCTCGCGCTCGACAATAAAAAGATCGAGCCGCCGGAAAATCCGATGTCCGCTGACCGCGTGCGCTGGGAGCACATCCAGCGCATCTATGAGCTGTGCGGCCGCAATGTGTCCGAGACCGCGCGGCGCCTCAACATGCACCGCCGCACCCTGCAGCGCATTCTCGCTAAACGCGCTCCCAAATAGTTTGTCGTCGCCTGACTACTTGGTTTCCGCCTCGTAGACGCCATTCCAGTCCGGCGCAGGCGGCGCGGCGCGGAATGCCTCGATGCGTTCGGCATACATATCGTAGAGGCCCGCGGCGTCGAATCCGTCGGCCAGCTTGCGACAGCGAGCGATCAGGTCGAGCGCCTCGTCCCATTGTTGCTTGCGGTAGCACGCAAGCATTTGCCCGTTGAGCGCGCGCAAATCCCGGCAACGCGGATCCTCCTCGAGCTCGGATCGCCCGAGCACCGTGAACACCACTTCCGGCTGCTTCTTGCCCTTTACCTGAATGAGATCGATTTCCATCGTCGCGAACTTCGCCTTCGCCCCTTCCGCGGTGCGGGCTCCGATCACCAGCGGCAGGCGATAATCTTTGGTTCGCGATTCCAGCCGCGACGCGAGATTGACGGCGTCGCCCAGCACCGAATAGTTGAAGCGGAAGTCGGAACCCATGTTGCCGACCACGCACGGGCCGCTGTTGAGCCCGATCCCGATGCGCAGCGGCATATAAACGCCGCCATTGTTCTCCGCTTCGCGCTTGAGCTCGAGGTTGAGCGCCTCGGCGCGGGCCTGCATCTCCAGCGCCGCGTCGCAGGCATTCGCCTCGTGATCGGCATCGTCGAGCGGCGCGTTCCAGAACGCCATGATGGCGTCGCCGATGTATTTGTCGATCGTGCCCTTGCGCTCGATGATGGCGTTGGTCAGCGGCGTCAGGAAGCGGTTCATCAGATGGGTGAGGCCCTGAGGATCGTCCTTGTAATGCTCGGAAATGGTGGTGAAGCCGCGCACGTCGCTGAACAGAATGGTCATGCGCCGCTCTTCGCCGCCAAGCACCAGCTTTTCCGGGGACTTGGCCAGTTGTTCGACCAGCGGCGGCGACAGATAGAAGCCGAAGGCGGAACGGATCTGCTGGCGCTCTCTCTGCTCGCGGAAATAGTTGACGAAGGTGAGCACGAGATAGATGAGCCAGCTCGAGATCAGCGGATAGGTGAAATCGACGAGCAGATTGTGGACGAGGAACAGGTACCAGGAGAGGCCGACCAGCCCGACGATCAGCACGGCGCCGAGCGCGACGACGATCGCCGCCGGCAGCATCGGCGCGGCGAATATGATCGCAAGCCCGAACACCACGGCGGCGATGATCTCGGCCCCGATCGCCCAGCTCGGCGCCGAAAGCAGCGCATTGCTCAATATGCTCTCGATGATCTGGGCGTGGATTTCGACGCCGGGCACGACCGGATCGAGCGGCGTGGTCTTGTTGTCCGACAAGCCGATCGCCGAAGTGCCGATGAGAACGAGCTTGCCGCGAATACGCTCGGCCGGCACGCCGCCTTGGAGCAAGTCCTTGGCCGAGACGTAGCGGCGCGGATCGGTGTGGTTGAAGTGAACCCATAGTCGGCCGTGTTCGTCGGTCGGCAGCTTGAAACGGCTGGCGCTGACGCTCTGGATGCCGTTTTTGTCCGAGCGAATAAGCGGCGAATTGGAATTCGTCGCCACCCGCAGCATCTCCAGCGACAGCGAAGGCACGAAGGCGTTCTGGGCGTTCATGACAACTGGTGCGCGTCGCACGATGCCGTCATGCTCCTCGACCTGGGTGAAAATCCCGCGTCCGGCGGCGGCTTGCTCGAGGATTGGGAGATTGCGCACCAGCGTCGGGTAGAAGACGAGAAAGGTTCGTGCGTCCGGGGCGCCCTTGGCGGTGACGACGCCATAGCCGGACGCCTCGACCGCCGGGCCCGCGGCGGGCTTGTCAGAGACCGACTCGCCGAGCACGACGCGCGATTTGCGCAGTGCGCCGGCCAGGACCTCGTCGTTGCTGGGCAGGCTGCGCAACCGCTCCCGGGTCGCGTCGTCGAGGTCACGAAGCGTCGATGCCAAGAGGTTGGGCGAGGTGCGATCGGGTTCGGGGAACACGGCGTCGAAGCCGACGGCGACGGCCCCGAGCGCGGTAAGGCGGGTGACGAGATCGGCCAGTATGGTGCGCGGCCACGGCCATTGCCCGATCTCTTTCAGACTCGCCTCGTCGATATCGACAATCACGACCGGCCGGATCGTCTGTTCGCGCGGGCGCAGCACCTGGAACAGGTCGAAGGTGCGCAACCGCAGTTCTTCGATCGGCCGCGGGTCAGCGACGCGCAGCGGCACAAGCGCGAACAGCAGCACGACGCACACCGCCCGCGCCAGTCCGAACCGGCGCGCCCAGCGACCAATGCGCTTCATGGCCCTGCAGGCTCCGCGTTTGTCCGTGGCACCCGCGCGTTATAGCAGAGAACCGCGCACTCAGGCGCGAATGGTCCGCGGCTCCCGGCGTCCGGGTTCGAGCGCGACCAAGCGATGGAAGCAAGCTTAAGTCGCCCGCTCACTTCTCGCGGAACGAGCGCATCAGCTGATCGTGCAGCGGCTTGACCAGGTAGGAGATCATCGTTCGCTCGCCGGTCTGGATGAAGGCTTCGACCGGCATGCCCGGCGTCAGCCTGACGTCGCCGAGGCGGGCGACTTCGTCGGCGGTCATCGCGATGCGCACCACATAGTAGCTCTGCCCGGTGCGCTGATCGTTGCTGGTATCGGCGGCGACGCGGGAGACGGTGCCGTTGAGCTCGGGAGTAGTTCGCATGTTGAACGCCGAGAAGCGCAGCACCACCGGCTGGCCGAGCTTTACTTGGTCGATGTCCTTGGGGTCGACTTTGGCCTCGACCAGGAGCGTGTCGGTCTCCGGCACGATCAGCATGATCGGATCGCCGGCGGTGACCACGCCGCCGACCGTGTTCGCGGTCGACTGAAAGACGACGCCATCCTGCGGCGCGCGGATATCGGTGCGCTTGAGCTGATCCTCCGCCGTCACCTTGCGCTCGACGTATTCGCCGATCTTGCTGTCGGTCTCGCGCAGCTCCTTGGCGACGTCGCTGGTGAATTCCTGGTCGACCTGGAGAATCTGCAGCTCGGTCTCGACGATCTTGCCCTTGGCTTCGGCGGCCGCCGCGATCAGCGCGCCGCGCTCGCCCTGCAACCGCGCTTCCTCGCGCTCGAGCGAGGTGAGCCGGTTGAGCTGCACCAGGTTTTTCGCCCACAGATCGCGGACACCCTGCAGTTCCTGCTCGATCAGCGCGGTTTCCTTGGACTTGGCCTCCTGTTGCGCCGTCAGGCCGGTGATCTGCTCACGCAATTGGCTGACGCGTTGCTGCAGCTGGTTCTTCTGGCCGAGACGCGCGGCGCGGCGCAGCTCAAATAGCTTGCGCTCGCTCGCCAGTGCATCGGAGACGTCGCGGTCGCTGACGTTGCCGGCGAGCTCTTTCGGCGCCGCTACGCTCTCCGCGCCGTCGCGCTCGGCGCCAAGTCGGGCTTTGCGTGCGTAAAGCTCGTTGAGGCCCTTGGTAACGATAGCGAGATTGGCGCGGG
>JASHXX010000292.1 GCA_030043335.1 Xanthobacteraceae bacterium | reverse complement strand
GACAACTACCTCGCGGTGCCGTTCGACCTGAGCCGGGTGGTGTTCATCACCACGGCGAACATGCTCGACACCATTCCCGGCCCGCTGCGCGACCGCATGGAGATCATCAGTCTTGCCGGCTACACCGCCGACGAGAAGCTCCAGATCGCCCACCGCTATCTCGTTCGCCGCCAGCTCGAGGCCAACGGGCTCAAGGAAGGCCAGGTCGAGATCGGCGACGACGTCATTCGCGACATTATCGCGCTTTACGCCCGCGAAGCCGGCGTGCGCAGCCTCGAGCGGCAGATCGGCCAGGCGCTGCGTCACGCCGCGGTGCGCATCGCCGAAGGCGAAAGCGGGCCGATCCGCGTGACCCGCGACGACCTCGCCGCCATTCTCGGTCCGCCCAAATTCGAGAGCGAGACGGCGATGCGCTTGAGCGTCCCCGGCGTTGCCACCGGTCTGGCCTGGACGCCGGTCGGCGGCGATATCCTGTTCATCGAGGCAACCCGCATTCCCGGCTCCGGCAAATTGATCCTCACCGGCCAGCTCGGCGACGTGATGAAGGAAAGCGCGCAAGCTGCGCTCTCGATCGTCAAGAACCGCGCCGCCGCGCTCGGCATCGACCCCGCGCGGTTCGAGAAGAGCGACATCCACGTCCACGTGCCGGCCGGCGCGATCCCCAAGGACGGGCCGAGCGCCGGCGTCGCCATGTTCATGGCGCTCACCTCGCTGATGACCGAGCGGACGGTGCGCAGCGATACCGCGATGACCGGCGAGATCAGCCTGCGCGGTCTGGTGCTGCCGGTCGGCGGCATCAAGGAGAAGGTGGTGGCCGCGCACTCGGCCGGCATCGAGCGCGTCATGCTGCCGGCGCGCAATCGCCGCGACTACGACGACATTCCCGAGATCGCGCGCAGAGAGATGGAGTTCATCTGGCTCGAGCGCGTCGAGGACGCGGTCGCCGCGGCATTGGAGCCGAACAAGCCCGAGGCCGCGCCCGCCGCGGTCCCGCAGCTCGCCGACGCCGAAGCGTAAGTCCTTCCCGCAAACCGACGCGCTGGCGCGCGGGCGCCCGATTCCCGGCTTCTCCGGGCGAGCGCAAAAGCCTTCCATTCGCGCCGATGATTTCGCAATCCGGCAGAGATAGGCTGCGCGGACAGCGGGAAGGGAGCTTGTTGCGATGACCATCGATGTCGGGAGAAAGGCGATCGCCGAGGCGACCGCGAAGCTCAGCAATTGGAGCCGTTGGGGCAAGGACGACCAGATCGGCACCCTCAACCACGTCACGCCGCAAGACATCGTGCGCGCGGCGGGATTGATCCGCATCGGCAAGGTGTTCGCGCTCGGCATTCCGCTCGACCGCCGCGGCCCGCAGTCCGGGCTGTGGGGCGGGCGCTGGAATCCGATCCACACCATGCTCGCGACCGGCACCGACGCGGTTGCCGGACGCCACGACAAGGTGCCGGGCATCCGCTACGCCGACGACGCGCTCAACATGCCGGTGCAGGCGGCAACGCACTGGGATGCGCTCGGCCACGTCTTCTACGAGGACAAGATGTACAACGGCTTCGACGCGCGCGAGGCCGACAGCAGCGGCCTGCGCAAGCTCGGCATCGAGCACACCAGGAACAAAATGGTCGGCCGCGGCGTGCTCCTCGACATCGCGCGCTTTCGCGGCGTGCCGTGGCTCAAGGACGGCGAGGCGATCGGCAACGACGAGCTCGACAAATGCGCCAAGGATCAGAACCTCGAGATCCGACGCGGCGATTTCGTCGTCCTGCGCACCGGGCAGATGGAGCGCTGCCTCAAGGAAAAGAATTGGGGCGGCTACGCCGGCGGCGACGCGCCGGGCGTGAGATTCGAGAACTGCTACTGGTGCCAAAACAAGGAGATCGCGGCGATCTGCTCCGATACCTGGGGCGTCGAGGTGCGCCCGAACGAGACCACCGAGGTCGGCCAGCCCTGGCACTGGGTGGTGATACCGGCGATGGGCCTGACCATGGGCCAGATGTTCTACGTCAAGGAACTGGTCGAAGATTGCGAGGCCGACGGCGTCTACGAGTTTTTCTTTTGCGGCGCGCCGCTCGTCATCACCGGCGGCACCGGCTCGCCGATCAATCCGCAGGCGATCAAGTGATACCGCAGTCGCGCTTCCCGGCAACACGCAGGAGCAAAGAACCGGCGATCACGCGCCGATCGCGGCGTTGACCTGCGGCAGCAGGCTCATCGAGCTCACGTCTTGAACTTCACCACCTTCTGCTGCTGCTCGCCCAGACCGTCGATGCCGAGGCGCACCACGTCGCCGGCCTTAAGGAATTTCGGCGCCGGCTTCATCGCCATGCCGACGCCGGGCGGCGTGCCGGTGATGATGACGTCGCCCGGCTCCATGACGAAGAATTGCGAGCAGTACCAGACCACGTGGGCGACGCCGAACACCATGGTGGCGGTGGTGCCGTTCTGCCGGCGTTCGCCGTTGACCGTGAGCCACATGGCGAGGCGCTGCGGGTCGGCGATCTCGTCCCTGGTGACGAGCCACGGCCCGAGCGGGCCGAAGGTTTCGCAGCCCTTGCCCTTGGTGAACTGGCCGGCGCGATCGAGCTGAAAGACCCGCTCGGAGACGTCGTTGGCGAGGCAATAGCCGGCGACCGCGTCCATCGCCTTGGCCTTGTCCAGATAGCGGGCGCGGCTGCCGATGACGACGCCGAGCTCGACCTCGTAGTCGAGCTTGGTCGAATCCTTGGGGATCATGGTCTCGTCGTTCGG
>JASHXX010000291.1 GCA_030043335.1 Xanthobacteraceae bacterium | reverse complement strand
ACGCTCGTCGAGCCGTCGCCAATCGGCGCCAAGGTCCTCCACGATCCTGATCATACGGGGTGACAAGACGTCGATCCGCTTGGCCAGAATCTCCGGGAGTTGCTGACGGAGGAAGCGAAGCCCTTGGCGGACGGGAATGCCGCGCTCCAAGAGGAAGCTGCGGATCTGATTGATCACAGCCGTCCGCTGGCCTTCCGGGACATGGCGGCATGCTCCTCGTGCTTCAAAACCCCCATCGCATCCATCCCATTCTCGGACATCACCCCACCGAATTTTGCTGTGACGCACAACATAGCCGTCGAGCTCTAGGCCATTGTCATGGCGGGACAGCGGGCGCATCCCGGGCGCTATTAGCGCGCCCGTCTCACGCATTCTCGTTTCATCTAATGGTCGAAGACTAGCAAGATGATAGTGTTAATGGGGACCACCGAGAGCTATAACGAAATTCCGCTTTCCGTGACAGTCTTAGATTGAAAGGCGAGCGACCCTATAGCTCGCTCGCGGCTAAGTCATATCGGGCTAACAGGGTCCTCGATCATGGCTATAACGCGGTGGCGTCAACACAAGTTCCACTCGACGGGTTCGCTCTTGACGCAACGCCGTGCTTTAGAACCATACTCGATGTCTGTTGCATACACCCGCTGAGCATCAATCGGCTCGCCGAAGAGCGCTCCGGTTCGACCTGGCAACTTACGTAGACGATGCACAATGCGGTACGCTCTAGAGCAACAAGCTAATCCATCCGCGGGTTTCAGTCGATCCGGATCTATTGGACGCGAAGGCGATCGGTATTCGATCGCCGACAATGTTGTTGCTGCTCGCTATCGCATTCCCTTACCCGATTCTGCTATGCGCTTTCGTTTTTTCAACACCTTTCGGAGATCTGCGCGAGCAAATTAATTGGCGGCTGCAATTTCCTCTTT
Source organism: Xanthobacteraceae bacterium (assembly GCA_030043335.1). GTDB lineage: Bacteria > Pseudomonadota > Alphaproteobacteria > Rhizobiales > Xanthobacteraceae > BOG-931. The sequence continues at coordinate 4,024 of JASHXX010000291.1, read as the reverse complement.
ACACATACGCTCACCCGCCACTGCAGTCGTGGATTGCCGGACTGGTTGCGATGAGTGGCGCGCGCGACGCATGGACCTACATCCTCGTCGCTCAGCTTTTGAACCTGCTCGGGTTCCTCTACGTAGCTGAAACCGCTCGAATTCTCTTCGGTGCAAGCGGCGCGACCGAATCATGGGTTGCTCTCGCCGATGGCCTTTTCTTTGTTGGGCACGTCCCGACTGACGCCTTGAACGCTGATCAGCTGCTGTTCCCGCTATGGTCGGGGATTATGTACCATCTTCTGCAAGGCTTGCGACAGGGCCGATGGCGCGACTGGATCGCGCTCGGCATTGTTGCTGGATTATCACTTCTGGCGAAATATTTTTCCGCTGCCTTCATTATCGCGTGCGTGATCACCCTGATATGGATACCCAAGTTTCGCGGGGTTTTCCATGATCCTCGGTTTTACTTAGCAGCCGTCATTTGCGCTGTGCTTTTCCTTCCGACCGCCATAGCGGTTTGGCTGCATCAAAATACTCTTAGGTACGGTTTTGCGCACTTCTTTCTCAAACCGTTGGATCTTGGTTGGTTAGAATCGATCGCCTTGTTCTTAGTCTCACCGGTGCTCTTTGGTTTTCCATTCGCTGTGGGGTTGCTGGTAACGGTCCAGCGCAAAGCGGTGGCCAAAGTCCCTGGTTCTGTCGTTATCGAGCATATTCCGGGTGCCACCAGGAAGGTGTCTGATCCGTTCAGCACGTTTAGCTATCAAATGACCTTCGTCGTAGCTTTTGGGCTCAACGGTGCGCCTACTTGGAAGTTTAAGAGGCTTACAGTCAACCCGTCATCGCCGTTGTTCAACACTTCGCTGCAACGGACTCAGGATCTGACCATAACGATTGGAAAGACGGCGCCCGCTACAAAAAATAACCCTGCAACGCCGTCGCCGCAGATGATCGATCTTCACACCGCCGCATTGATTGGTCAGGCGGTCGCCACCGCTATCCAGAGCCAAACGCATTGACACCTTCAAGGAGGATGCCATGGCACGCACTCGCGTAACCAAACGCTCTCATTCAGCAACTAGACGCGCCAATTTGACGAAATTGGCGAAAGCAGACCGCAAGTTTAAGGCCTTGGTTAGCACCTATGGGGTGCCGCGCAGTCCCAGAGATTGCACCGAGTTGAGCCCCGGCGACATTTGCATGGTGACCGATTGCGTCAACGGCAAGAGGATTGTTATGCGGTGCGACGGGAGTGGAGGCTGCACCAAATATTCGGAGGAGCCCTGTTAGCAAAGTCCCGCGCTACCAAAGACGAGCGGCAAGGGCGCGCAACGCTACGACGGTATCGCCGAACGCGCACGGGTATCTGCTTACGCCTCATCTGGCGAACGATTCTGGGCAAATCGCTCAGTCACCAGCTAACCCGCGGAGCATTGGCAGCTTCAACGACCGTCGTGTCAGCAGGGTTGCACGGCGCTACCGTCCGCGTCGACGCTCGGCATCTCACACCCCCGCAAACTTCGCCGGCCGTTTTTCCAGAAACGCCTGCACGCCCTCCTTGGAGTCCGCCGAAGCGCCGGCGATGCGCTGCGAGCGGACTTCGAGGTCGAGCTGCTCCTCGTGCGAGTTCTCCGAGCTTTCCCAGTAGAGCCGGCGGATCAGGCCGAGCGCCACAGTCGGTCCGGCGGCGAGCTCCTGCGCGAGCTTGCGCGCCGCGCCCATCAGCGCGTCGTCGTCATAGACGCGATTGACCAGGCCCCAGGCGAGCGCGGTTTCCGCCGGCAGCCGCTCGCCGAGGAGCGACAGCTCAATCGCCCGCGCCCGGCCGATGAGCCGCGGCAAGAGCCAGGTCGAGCCGCAGTCAGGCACGAGGCCGATCCTCCGGAACGCCTGCAGGAAATAGGCCGAGCGCGCGCAAAGAACGAGATCGCCCATGAGCGCGATGCTCATGCCGGCGCCGGCGGCAACGCCGTTGACGGCGGCGACGAGCGGGTAGGGGAGGTCGCGCAGGCGGCGCAGGAACGGGTGATACTGCGTCTCCAGCACATGGCCGGCGCGGCCCGGCAGCGGCGCCTGGCCGCGCTCCTGCAGATTGGCGCCGGCCGAGAATGCGCGCCCGGTGCCGGTAATCATCAGGCAGCGGATCGGCTGATTTGACCCGGCGCGGGCATCGAGCGCATCGAGCGCCGCGGTCATGCCTTTGAGCATCTCCTCCGAGACCGCGTTGAGCACCTGCGGATGATTCATGCTCAGGATGGCGAGCGCCCCGTCGATCTCCAGGCTTGCGCGTTCGAACTGCATTTCCTCCTCCCCGGGGTCTCGTCAGCCCGTTGCGGCAGGCGCTGCTGCCGAGCGCAGCGCTGTCGCCTCGTCGGCGAATATTGGATGGCTAGCGCGCTGGCATCGCGAGTGGCCGGCGCACCGGTTTTGTCGCCAGTCTTGGCCTGACGCGATAGCGCGGCAACAGGTGCGCCACAAGGCCGAAGGCTCCGAGCGCCAGGCTGGCCCACACCGCCATGCTGAAATAAAGCGACATCCACGCCATCTCGTCCTTCCAGTCGGCGAAGTCGTGGCTGACGGTCCAATGCGTCGCAGCGTCTCGCAGACCGCCGAACAGGCCGAAGAATTCCCGGCCGCTTGCTGCATCGGCCTGCCAGCGGAAGAAATACATCGGCACGTCGACCGTGCACATGAACGCGACATAGGCGACAGCGCCGACGGCGGCGCCCGCGATCAGCAATCGCGCGAGGCCGCGGAAGTCGCTCGCCAGTCGCAACAGCGCCCCGGCGACGAGCGCAAACGCCGCCGTCCACAGCGAATTCTCGAGAACATTGCCGAGGTAATTGGTGGTGATCACGGCGTACCACGAACAGCATTCGGCAAGAGCGATCAGCGGAACGATCGCCTTAGCGATATTGCGGGCGGTATCGGACTTCGTGAGGTTGCCCAGCAGATGCAGGACGATCGCCCATTGCAGCGCGAAGCAAAGCTCGGCGACGGTCGCGACCGACCGGCCGACGAAGACGCTCGACAGCCAAGTGTCGAACAGGCAAATGCGCTGCACGTCCGCGCGCGGCAGCACGGAACGGAAGGCGCAGCCGAAGACATAGACGGCGCTCAACAGGAGCAGGAACTCGAGCACAAATGCGCCGGCCCGGCGGCCCGTCGTCGCTCTGCGGAAACGTGCGCGCAGCCACAGGATCAGCGCGACATTTGCGCTGCTCGCGGCGAGGAGAAAGCTCCACCAGGTCGCAACCGGGTTTGACCAGCTCAACCAGTCAAAATCCATCGGCCGGGCCCCGCTTGTTACAAAGTCCTCATGGAATTGTAACAATATCGTCACGTAACGCCATAGCTGCGCGCGCGTGCGGCCCCTGACCGGGAGGCGGTCGACCGGCGCCCGGCCGGCCTTGTTCGAAGGGCACGACGCTCGCGGCCGTGTCGCCAGGGGGCGGCGATTCGAAATCCATTTTACGGCCCGTTAATGCAATTTTTTCTACCCGGTCGGCATTGTGGTGGGCTGTGATGAGACGCGCGGCGCCGCTTCGTGCAGCGGAAAAACCCGCGACAGCCGCCATATTTGCGGCGCAGCTGCATGCAAACGCTTCTGCGCCTTAGGCTTTTTTGTTCCTCGGACCTGGCCGATGCGATTGAACCATGGCGATCGTGAGTGCGGTCGCGGGCCCGCTCGCGGCTGCAGCGGAGCTTTCATCGCCGCCGCCCGCGTCCTCGCCGCGCTCGCGCTTTCCGGCTGCAGCTTGAGCGACGGCTACGGGACGCTCACCGTGGATCCGGCCCGATACTCGGCCTACCACTGCAAAGATCTGATCGCGCAACGCAACAACTTGCTCAAGCGCGAACAGGAGCTGCGCAACCTCATCGACAAAGCGAATGAAGGGCCCGGTGGTGGCCCGATCGGAGCCATGGCCTACCGCACCGATTATGAGAACGTGCTCACCGAGGAGAAGCTCCTGCAGCGCACCGCGGCGGAGAAGAACTGCGAGCTGGTGCCGACCTATCAGAGCGACCAGAGCGTTCGCTG
>JASHXX010000290.1 GCA_030043335.1 Xanthobacteraceae bacterium | reverse complement strand
GTACCGTCGGAGCTGCCCGATAAAGATATCTTACCGGGTTCACTTTTATCGCATGCGAGTGCGTTAGCGTCGCCGCACACGTTCATCTGGTCGCGTCTGATGGATGCTGCCATAAGCGCTGGCGACCCTCATGCAATGGAAATTCACGCACGGGTCGAGCGCTGGGCACTCGATGAGGTTCCTCTTCCCGGCAAGCTAGTGCATCAAATCATCGAGTGGCTTTATCGTGAAAACCGTTTCTGCCGAGGAACGTTGAACATTGGCGAAAAACTTTTAGGTCCCGCCAGTCTTTCTACTCCTACTTTGGCGATCGTTAATACTTCCGACGGAGTAGCTCCTCCAGCGGCGGTCAAGCCATTTATTGAAGCGATGCCGGCAAAGTGTGGGCGAATCATCGAATATCCCGGTGAAGTTGGAGTGTGCCTGCAACACCTCGCAATTTTGATAGGGCGTCAAGCACGAGCCAACGTATGGCCACAAATCCTATCGTGGCTGAAGTCTTTGAGTTGAGCCGTCTTCCACCAGCCGACGCTGACGTCCAATTTCTATTTCGGTGCTTGTCGTCCCTGGCGCTGGCTCGCGCGGCGACGCTCGGTCGGACGCAGTCGGCTGTGGAGCACGACGCAGGGACGCCGCGGCTCCCCGAGCGCGCGTTCCCGATGCGCAATAAGGCCAATGAGCGGCGAGATGACAATCATCGGTCGCTAGGAATCCGTGGACGCATCTGCTACTGAAACGCCACTTCGGCGAAGCTTCGGAGCTTACGCGAATGCAAGCGCTCCCATTCCTGGGCTTTGAGCTTTTCCAGCGCCTTTAAGCCGATCTCTAGATGCTGCCCGACGCGCTGGCGGTAGAATTCACCTGCCATGCCAGCGAGCTTGATCTCCCCGTGGAGGGGCTTGTCCGAAACGCACAGCAGGGTGCCGTAGGCAACGCGGAAGCGGAAACCATTGGCGGCGATCGCCGCCGACTCCATGTCGAGCGCGATAGCGCGCGACTGCGACAGGCGTCGGATGATCGCCGGGTCGCCGATCTCCCAGTTGCGATTGTCTACACTTGCAACCGTTCCCGTGCGCATCACGCGCTTTAGCTCGAAGCCCGCGAGTCCCGTGACTTCGCCTACTGCCTGCTCGAGCGCGACTTGCATCTCGGCGAGTGCTGGGATCGGCGCCCACAGCGGCAGCTCCTCGTCGAGCACGTGATCCTCCCGCACATAGCCGTGAGCGAGGACATAATCGCCGAGCTTCTGCGTGTTCCTGAGACCCGCGCAGTGTCCAAGCATCAGCCAGGCGTGCGGCCGCAGTACAGCAACGTGATCGGTTATTGTGCGCGCATTAGAAGGGCCGGTACCGATATTGATCACGCTAGTGCCTCGATACCCGGGCTCCATGAGATGAAACGCCGGCATCTGCGGCATACGCTCAGGGACGACGCCGGTCGTGCCTCCGCCGAGGCGCGCGTTGTGCGTGACCACATTGCCGGGCTCGATAAACGCGTCGGAGGCGGGGTAACCTGAGGCCATGTAATTGTGGCATAAGCGGACGAAGACATCGACATAGAACTGGTAGTTCGTGAAGATCACGAAGTTCTGGAAGTGCTCCGGATCGGTACCGGTATAGTGGTAAAGCCGGTGTAACGAGTAGTCGACACGCGCGGCACGGAACAGAGCAAGCGGCTCCGGTGCGCCGGGCAGCCGCTGCAGCACACCATTGGCGATCGCGTCGTCCATGGCGGCGAGATCAGGCGTGTCGAACACGTCACGCAGCGGTCGGTCTACAGGAAACTTTCCGCGCCCCAAGAGCACGGCGTCAATGTTGATGTCGCGGCGATAGGCGAAGTGGATAGGGATCGGTTCGTACGACTCGCCAATCTCGACCGGGATGCCGTGGTTCCTGATCAAGAGGTTGATCTGCTCAGTGAGGTAGACACGGAACAGGTCAGGCCGCGTCACAGTCGTCTCATGCACGCCCGGCCCAGCAACGAAGCCGTAGGATAGACGCGAGTCGAGGCGTGCATGGGTCGAGGTCGTGACACGCACAAAGGGATAGGTAGCGCGTACGCGCGTCGTGAGCGGCTCACCATTGGCATACGCCTCAAAGCGGTCGCGGAGGAAGCGAGTATTGCGCTCGTAGATCTCTTCGAGTCGGGCAACCGCCGCAATGGCGTCGGTGAAGGCCTCGGTTGCGATTGGCCGGGGCGTCAGTATGCTTGGTACGGGCTGCATGTGGTCGACCGGATTCTCCGGTAGGCTCGTAATCCATATTACAAAACTCTCGCGAAAGCTTAACCGGTCAAAGTGGATGCAGGATGGGGAGACGCCGCAACACTAAGGGATTGGACCAGCCCTGAGCTCGCCTCAAAATGGCCTCGCGGCGCCATCCCGCGCCAACCTCGGCTTTTCGCACGAATACCATGATTGGGTCCGAAAATGTTCTTTGTGCGCTTGAAGACCACGCTTCGATGACCGTCGTCGGCTAACCACTCAACATTCCATGGGAGGAGACTATGGTAAACACAGATTTCGCCGAGCAATGGAGGTCTATGCAGAGGATGCTTCTGCCGACTGAGTTATTTTCGGCCACGCTTAGAGAAAATGCGCGCCATTTCTGGGAAAACCAGGAAAAAGCGCTCGACGCCTTGCAAACCCTTTCCAGTACCTGGTTCGAGCGGCGTCATGTCGGAACTCGTTCAGCGCGAGAAGCCGCAGAGCGCATGTGCGGAACTGAGACATTCGTCGATCTGGTTCAGGTATTTCAAAATTGGGTTAGCGGTGCATTGGAACGAGCTGTGGCCGACGGAATGTCCTGGCAGCAACAAATCATGGCAATAACGGGCGCCCTTGCATCACCGCCACTAGCGCCTTCAACGACGGAGAAAGAAGTAGAACCCGCGCGATCCGAGACGAAAGCCCCGGCCCGTTCCAAGAACCCATAAAGCCCCTATCCATTCGTTAAATCGAAATATGGCATCGATCCTGAGGAACAAAAGCCAAGACGCAGTCAAAAACAAAAGCAAACTGGGCGACGGCGACTCGAGGCGCCTCTTGAGGAGGGACTGGAAGAGACCTTCCCCGCCTCCGATCCGGTGGCTGTGACTGAGCCATGCCGTCAGACGACATGCGAGCGCGAGGTCGAGCTCGCAGGCTCCTGACCACCCTCGCTATACGCTCTGAGCAAAACGGCCCATATTGGACCATACCCAACTGTTGTCGTCGACCCCCCTTGCCATCTGCCATGCCCGGCTGTGACGATTAGGCCTCAGCGTAGCCGACGATTACCGCCTCCTGCTCATGCACGGATTATAACTTGAAGCACTCTCGCGTTCGCTTGCCTGAGTAGTAGAGTCCCGCCGTGCGCTTAGCGATCACGCCCTTCTCATGTGCTCGACGTGCCTTGGCGAACTTCCGTTTGCCGAACTCGAGACGTGCTCGCTGTACCGCAGCAGGGGATCGCGTGGCAAAAAAGCCTTCAGGATCTCCTTGCGCTGAAGCAGCGGCTTTTTCGCGGATGTCCTCGCCGCTTACAAACAGCGCGTCGAAAACGACTAGAGGTATTTCGCTTTTTCGTCAGAGCGTTCTGCAAGAGCTGGAAGCGCGGGCGCCCCCATACATCTAGCGCGCAGAGCTCGCCGTCTAGAACGCAGGAGCCCCCTGATCTTTTGAAGCGGCGGCAAGAGCACTGCGTACTTCGGCGCGACGTCGATGCCGTCGCGCGACCACAGCCTTATGGTATCGCCGCGCTTCTCCGTGATGGGCGGGAGCCATTCCCACTCGGCTCGAAGACCCGTGCCCTGTCATCAGAAGGTTCCTCGGCGAGTCGCGAGCATCGGTTCTGTAGGCGGATCCATACCTCATCTTTCGCCACGAGCGAGTGCAAATCAATAGAGACTGTCAGGCCTACTTCTGTTGTATGGTTTTGAGATAATCGATCACCGCCAAGATGTGATGTTTAAACCTAAATGCTTGCGGTGGTCCGAATCGATATCCCCAAATCGGCATCTCACGAGTGCCATGACTGGCGATGGTCGAGTTTCGCCCATCAATCACCTGGTACACCATATCGTAAGGAAACGTGCCGTTGTTGTTCTTGGCGAGAACTGTTAAATCAGCCGGGCGCGTCTTCAACTCTTTGGCAACTGGACCGTCTCCTTTTGCCTCCATGCCGTGGCACGCGGCACAACTGGACTGATATTGAATTTTGCCTTCCGCGATATCTTGAGCTGATGCATACGCACTAAACCCGATGAGTGCATTGAGAATCATTAGGCCTTTGATCACAGTGAGTTTGACGGTACGATTTGTTTGCATCTTTGTCGCTCCGATTTTCACCATGTACCAGTGCCCGGCGGATCGACGTTCCGGTCTCGGGCAGCGCGGTCCTGCCGCTCTGCAATTCCGCAAGCAGGCCTGAAATTGTCTCACGCCGCGCGCGCGTTCGCGTCGACGAACTGCCAATAGGTGCCTGCGGTGGTGGCGAAGCCGGCGGGGATTCGGATGCCCGATCGGTCGGATGGCGCACCATTTCTCAAAGCGAGGCGTTTTTGCCGCCCCTGAGCGAAACGTTGCCGGCGCCCACACGGGTTTTCACTCGGCTTCTTTGCGCTCCCGATCGAGCATCTTCGGATTCCGCAGGCGAAAATGTTAAGAATCTAGCCTTCTACCTGATTGCCTCTTTGCGATAGATCAAACCACGACCGTGGCCCTCGTCGAAAACCCCGAAGCATGGCATTGATCGGAATCAACGGGACGGACGGGATTGGGTATAGCGGTAGACCCGTTTTGCTCGATCGGAGCCATGCCATGGTTGCCGGTTCGCCTCGTGTCAGATTGCCTCATTATCAGCGCTTGTCGGATTGGTGGTCGGCGGTCAATCGCGTGGCCACGCTGCTGTTGGCGCTTGATCAGGTCGCGCTCTTGGAGCGCGAAAAGCGCAGATGACGGAGAACTCGGATGCAGATTGCTGATTTCATGACCCGTCAGGTTATGACCGTTGCGCCGGACGCCTCGATCGTCGAGGCCGCCAAGCGGATGCTGGACAACAAGGTAAGCGGCCTGCCGGTCGTCGACGCCACGGGTCAGGTTGTCGGCATCGTCAGCGAACACGATCTCCTGCGCGAAACCGACGACGGCCGACGCGGGCCGCACTGGCTGGAAATGATGATCGAAGGGGCGGCACTCGCCGACGAAACCGCCCGATTTCACGACCGCAAGGTGAGCGAGGTCATGACGCCGCATCCGATAACCATCGCCGTGACGTCCTCGCTGAACGAAGCATGCCGTCTCATAGAGGATCACGGCTTCAAACGATTACCGGTGGTCGAGAACGGAAAACTGGTCGGGATTGTCGCGCGGGCCGATCTGGTGCGGGCCTTCGCCCAAGCCACGGAAAACGCCGGCGCTGCAAAAGTGCCGGACGTCAGCGTTGACGAAAGGGAGCGCGAGCTCGAGCGGCAGATTTGGCGCGACCGCGCCCGCCTATCGCGGCCGTTTTGATGGCAGAGTCAGTCGAGCGATCGCCCATCCACGCTGTGGTCGCGGCGACACGTTGCCATGCGCCCCGCGAGCGCGGCCGCGCGCTCGCAGAAGGACATCTAGCTGACAGCGAGCGCTCACCCCTCCGGCAGGCCGGCCTTCCGCAGGTCTTCGCTAATGACTGGCGCGGGCCGCCCAGGGAAAGAAAGCGATCTCATCGTGAGTTGAGGATTGATACGACGCGCCTCCGCCAAAGCAAGTTTCGCCTCAGCTTCGTTTCCCTTTGCGGCCTGAGCGCCCGCCAGAAAAGCATAGGCAAAGAAGATCCGGTAGCCTGCGTCGATAGCTCCCTTAAACTCCGCAATCGCAGGGTCAAGCCGACCGAGACAGGCCTCGTCACCGCCCAGGACCAAATGCCAGAGGCTGCCCAGTGGATCATGGGGGCTTAGGGCAAAGGCCTGTTTGATATGCGCGATGGATTGTTCGCAGCGTCCGAGCGCGTACTCTGCTTGGCTCATCGCGAAATATCCGTAGGCCGCATTAGGATCAAGAGCGATAACCGTTTGGGCGGCCTCCATCGCTTCCACCTGCCCTTTGAAGAACAACACGAGGCTCTTCACGTAATACGCAAAGGCGTATCCAGGATTACGCTTTCGTCAGTTCGTCCAACTGTGTGGCATAGGTATCCTCGGCTGTGGTGCTCCAGCCGTAGACCCTGGCGCGGAGACGCGTGTAGGTGAACCCGACTATCGCCTCGGCGTTTTGCGGATCGATCTTTGTCGCCCGCTCGAAGTAGTCGTGGGCCGATGCTGTGGTTTCCTTCGTTATCGGCTGCCAAAGCGCGGCCCAGCCACGCATCATCAGATCAATCGCGTCCGGGTTGGTCGAGTGAGCGCTCCTTTGCGCCTCGGCCCTCGCTAGTTCATAGCCCAGGCTGTTGGCCAGCCTTGCGACAACTTCATCTTGCAGCTTGAAGAGATCGGTGACGTTTTCCTCGAACCGATCGGCCCAGAGGTGCGCG
>JASHXX010000289.1 GCA_030043335.1 Xanthobacteraceae bacterium | reverse complement strand
AACCCGAACGCCCCGGGCGCGCCGCGCCAGCTCGGCACCAGCACGGCGGCGAACGAGCCGCCGCCCGCGATTTCCGACGCTCCTCCCGGCCCGCGTCAACCCGGTGCGCCGCTCGATCTCTCCGCGGTCTCCAGTCCGCAGGGCGGCGCGGCGCCCGGCGGCCAACTGCCGCCACCGCCGCCGAGCAACCCGAACGCGACCGGCGCCGCACAGCAGCAGGCAGCGCTGCCGCCGAGCAACACGCCCAAGGACGTCTACGACCTCGCCTATGGGTACGTCCTGCGCAAGGATTATGCACTCGCCGCGGACAGCTTCCGCGCCTTCCTGCGTCAATATCCGAGCGACCGTCAGGCGCCCGAAGCGCAGTACTGGCTGGGCGAAAGCCTGTTCCAGCAGCAGCAATATCGCGACGCGGCCGAATCCTTCCTCGCGGTTTCGACCAAATACGACACCACGACCCGCGCTCCGGAGGCGCTGCTGCGGCTTGGCCAGTCGCTCGCCGCTCTCGGCGAGAAGGAAGCGGCTTGCGCGTCGCTCGGCGAGGTGCTGCGCAAATATCCGCGCGCATCCGCGAACGTGAAGCAGAGCGTGGAGCGGGAACAGAAGCGTGACCACTGTTGAGCAAGCCGTTCGCGACGACCAAGCGAACGCGCTGTTCTACGGTCTTGAGGGTCTGCGCGGCCTGCTGCTCGCGGTCTCCGGCGGCGCCGATTCGACCGCGCTCCTGGTTCTCGCCGCGCGCTGGGCGAAAAAGCTCAAACCGGCGCCGAAGCTCCTTGCCGTCACCGTCGATCATGGGCTGCGGCCGCAAGCAAAGCGCGAAGCGGCGGCGGTGAAGCGTCTCGCGCGGCGGCTTGGCGTACCGCATCGCACGCTGCGCTGGCGCGGCAGAAAGCCGAAGACCGGGTTGCAGGAGGCGGCGCGCATCGCGCGCTATTCGCTCCTCGCGCAGGCGGCGCAGCGCGCCGGCTACGACCACATCCTGACTGCGCATACACTCGACGATCAGGCGGAGACGGTGCTGTTGCGGCTCGCCCGCGGCAGCGGCCTGACCGGGCTCGCCGGCATGGCGCATGCATCCGCGGTTCCGGTCGGCGGCGAGACCGCGGTCTTTCTCGTCCGTCCGCTGTTGCGCGTTCCCAAATCGCGCCTGATCGCGACGTTGGGTGCCGCCGGCATCGGCCATAGCGAGGACCCGACAAACCGCGATCCGCGCTTCGCCCGCGCGCGCTGGCGCAGCCTGATGCCGGCACTGGCGCGCGAGGGGCTCGACGCCCGCGGGCTGATGCGGCTGGCGATGCGGGTGCAGCGCGCCGAAGCCACGATCGAGTTCGCCGTCGGCGCCGCGCGCGCCGCGCTCGCGCCGGGGCCGTGGCCGCAACGGGGTCCGATCGTCTTCGATGCCGCCCGATTCGGCAATTTGCCGGCCGAAGTGGCCTTGCGGCTCATCGGCCGCGCCATCGCGCAGACCGGGGACGAGGGTCCGGTCGAGCTCGCCAAGCTCGAAGAGCTCTACGAGGCGCTGCGGCAGGCGCGCAAGCCGATGCGGCGCACGCTGGCCGGGGCGTTGATCACGCTTGGGAGCGATCGGTTAACGATCGAGCAGGCGCCGGCGCGGCGACGCCGTACCGCCCGGGGCGGGCGACAATAGCCGCTTTACGAAATTGCAGTACAATTAGTGGCTTGCTGGCCGGCGGTTGCCTTGGCACCGGGAGGCTTGACGCCTACATTTGGGCAACGGGACGTGAAGCCGCCACGATCTCCAGGCATCACCGTATGCCGGCGGCCGCTCAAGGACATGCGATGAACGCCAATCTCCGCAATTTTGCCCTGTGGGTGATCATCCTGCTGCTGCTGCTGGCGCTGTTTACGCTGTTCCAGAATCCCGGCCAGCACACGACCTCGCAGGACATTTCGTTCTCGCAATTGCTGAGCGAGGTCGATCAGGGCCGCGTGCGCGACGTTCTGATCCAGGGCCCCGAGATCCACGGCACCTTCACCGACGGCCGCTCGTTCCAGACCTATGCGCCGAGCGATCCGACCCTCATTCAACGGCTCTACAACAAGGGCGTCTCGATCACGGCGCGTCCGCAGACCGAGAACGTGCCCTGGTTCGTGTCGCTCCTGATCTCCTGGCTGCCCTTCGTCGCCCTGATCGGGGTGTGGATCTTCCTGTCGCGGCAGATGCAGGGCGCCGGCGGCAAGGCGCTTGGCTTTGGCAAGTCGCGAGCAAAGCTTCTGACCGAGGCCCATGGCCGCGTCACCTTCGAGGACGTGGCCGGCGTCGATGAAGCCAAGCTCGACCTGCAGGAGATCGTCGAATTCCTGCGCGACCCCGGCAAGTTCCAGCGGCTCGGCGGCCGCATTCCGCGCGGCCTCCTTCTGGTCGGCCCGCCCGGCACCGGCAAGACGCTGCTTGCCCGCGCCATTGCCGGCGAGGCGAACGTACCGTTCTTCACCATTTCCGGCTCCGACTTCGTCGAGATGTTCGTCGGCGTCGGCGCGAGCCGCGTCCGCGACATGTTCGAGCAGGCCAAGAAGAACGCGCCCTGCATCATCTTCATCGACGAGATCGACGCCGTTGGCCGTCACCGCGGCGCCGGCCTCGGCGGCGGCAATGACGAACGCGAGCAGACGCTGAATCAGCTCCTGGTCGAGATGGACGGCTTCGAGGCCAATGAAGGCATCATCCTGATCGCCGCCACCAACCGGCCCGACGTGCTCGACCCGGCGCTGCTGCGCCCCGGCCGCTTCGACCGCCAGGTCGTGGTGCCCAATCCCGACGTGGTCGGCCGCGAGCAGATTCTGAAAGTGCATGTGCGCAAGGTGCCGCTCGCACCCGACGTGAACCTCAAGACGGTCGCCCGCGGCACCCCCGGCTTCTCCGGCGCCGACCTGATGAACCTCGTCAACGAGGCGGCGCTGATGGCGGCGCGGCGCAACAAGCGCATGGTCACCCAGGTCGAGTTCGAGGACGCCAAAGACAAGGTGATGATGGGCGCCGAGCGCAAATCGCTCGTGATGACGGAAGAGGAGAAGCTCCTCACCGCCTATCACGAGGGCGGCCACGCCATCGTCGCGATCAACGTGAAAGCGACTGATCC
>JASHXX010000032.1 GCA_030043335.1 Xanthobacteraceae bacterium | reverse complement strand
TTTTAACCGACATTCGCCTGCCCTTGGAGGCGCGCCAATGAGACGCGTCGTTCCCCCGTCGATGCCGGCCAACGTCGCCAAGATCTTCGCCGCCTATCCGCCGGCAATCCGCGCCAAGCTCATGACCGTCCGGCAACTGATCTTCGACGTGGCCGCGATGACTGAGGGCGTCGAGCCGCTGCAGGAGACGCTCAAATGGGGCGAGCCCGCCTATCTGCCGCAAGCGCGCCGGATCGGCAGCGCCATCAGACTTGGCTGGAAGCGCTCGGCCCCGGAACGCTGTGCCGTCCATTTCCACTGCAAGACGACACTGATCGGCACGTTCCGGACGTTGTTCGCCGATGAATTCGCGTTCGAGGGCAACCGGGCATTGCTGTTGAAGCTTTCCGATCCTCTACCCAAACAGTCACTCGCCGCCTGTCTCGCGATGGCGCTCACTTATCATCGCGACAAGCACCGCTGAGATCGCGAAGAGAAGCTCGGCGGCCGTGACGGCTGCTCGCCGGGCGCGCGGTCGGCTACCAATGCGGCCGGCAGTGGCGGTGGAAATGGTCGTCGGTCCAGCACTCGCCGCGGCTGACCGGCGGACCCCAGAACGGCTGGCCGAAAACGCCGCCGATGACGCCGCCGACCACGGCGCCAGGCGGCCCGGCGACAACGAGACCGGTCCCGGCCCCGGCCGCGGCTCCAACCATGTCGGCGCGGGCGCTCAGCGGCGCCGCCGCGACCGCGGCAAAAACGGCGATCCCCAGTACGGAACTACGCATGGCTGTCCCCCAAAGCTCGCTAAGAAACGCGAATCGGTCCCCGGGGGCGCGCCATAGGCCTACATTGCTGCAATAAGATGGCGGTCGATTTCGGCGATGCTGTTGACCCCGGTCAGCGCCATGCTGATGTCGAGTTCGTTGCGGATGATCTCGATCGCCCGGGCGACGCCGGCTTGCCCGCCGGCGCCGAGGCCGTAGATATAGGCGCGGCCGCTCAAGCAGGCGCGCGCGCCAAGTGCGAGCGCGCGCATAACGTCCTGGCCGGAGCGGACGCCGCCGTCGAACAGCACCTCGATCGAGGAGCCGACCGCCTCGACGATCGGCGGCAGCGCCGTAATCGAGGACAGCGCGCCGTCAAGCTGGCGGCCGCCGTGGTTCGAGACCACCAGCGCCGCGGCGCCGGTCTTGACCGCCGTGCGCGCGTCCTCGACATCGAGGATGCCCTTGAGGATGAGCTTGCCGCCCCATTGCGCGGCGATCCATTCGACGTCCTTCCAGTTGAGCGTCGCGTCGAACTGGCCGGCGGTCCACTGCGACAGCGCGTTGACATTCTCCATGCCGCGGATATGGCCGACGAGATTGCCGAAGGTCCGGCGCTTGCCGCGCAGGATGCTCAGCGCCCAGGTCGGCTTGCTGGCGATGTCAATGAGGTTGCTGAGGCGGTGCAGCTCCGGCGGCACGGTCATGCCGTTCTTGATGTCGCGATGGCGCTGGCCGAGGACCTGCAGGTCGACAGTGAGCACCAGCGCGCTGCATTTGGCGGCGGCTGCCCGCTCGATCAGGGCGCGGACAAAGCCGCGATCCTTCATGACGTAGAGCTGGAACCAGAACGGCTTGTCGACGGCGGCGGCGACGTCCTCGATCGAGCAGATCGACATGGTGGAAAGACAAAACGGGATGCCCGCTTCCTGCGCCGCACGGCAGGCAAGGATCTCGCCGTCGCCGTGTTGCATGCCGCACATCCCGATCGGCGCCAGCGCCAACGGGAGAGATACCGGTTCGCCGAGGATCGTGCTGTGCGTGCTGCGCTTGGAGACGTCGACAAGGATCTTCTGGCGCAGCTTGATGCGCTCGAGATCGGTACGGTTGGCATTGAGGGTTTGCTCGGAATAGGACCCCCCGTCGGCATATTCGAAGAACGCCCGCGGCACCTTGCGACGGGAGATCTGCCGCAGGTCCTCGATGCAGGTCATCGTTTTCATGGCTCGCGTCCCGGCTCTCGCACCCGTCTCCTCGATAGCACAAAGTCCGGCCGGCCTCGCGTCTGACGGCCGGAACATCGGTCGCCGGCTGGCGTTTAGCCTTGAGGGAGCGGCAAGGCGAGGCAACGCCGCGCCAAGGCAGCGCCAGACCAAGGCAACGCCGCACCAGGGCAGAACGATGGACGAATCGAGCGGCGGGGAGCGGGCCCTGAAGCGCAAGCAGGCGCTCGATGACCGCCTCGACCGCGGATTGGAGGATTCCTTTCCGGGATCCGACCCGGTCGCGGTCACCCAACCGCCGGCAAGCGCGCGCGACAAGCGCATGCCTTAGATCGCGCCCGCGCCGGCCGCTCCGTGGGCTAGCCGTGTTGATGCAGGTCCTTGATCTGCTATGCTTTTCCGCAACTTATGATGGAGAAAGTGTTAGTATCGGCAGTAAGATTACTAAATATTTTTTGAGGCAGACGCCACGCGGAACGGGCTAATATCGCTGGCCCGGGAGAGGCACGCGGGGGACCATGGTTCGCAAGTATTTTGGCACCGACGGCATTCGCGGCCGCGCCAATGGCGTGATCACCGCGGAGTTGGCACTCAGGGTCGGTCAGGCCACCGGCCTCGTCTTCCGCCGCGGCGAGCATCGCCATCGCGTGGTCATCGGCAAGGACACGCGGCTCTCCGGCTACATGATCGAGACCGCGCTGATCGCCGGCTTCACCTCGGTCGGCATGGACGTGCTGCAGCTCGGCCCGATGCCGACCCCGGCGGTCGCCATGCTCACCCGCTCGATGCGGGCTGATCTCGGCGTCATGATCTCGGCCTCGCACAACCCGTTCGACGACAACGGCATCAAGCTGTTCGGCCCCGACGGCTACAAGCTCTCCGATGAGGTCGAGCGCGAGATCGAAGGGCTGATCGACGGCGACATCGCCAAACGCCTGGCGAACAGCCGCGATCTCGGCCGCGCCAAGCGCATCGACGGCGTCCACGACCGCTACATCGAATTCGCCAAACGCACGCTGCCGCGCAATCTCTCGCTCGAGGGCCTGCGCGTCGTGCTCGACTGCGCCAACGGCGCCGCCTATCGCGTCGCCCCCGGCGCGCTCTGGGAGCTCGGCGCCGACGTCGTCTCGATCGGCGTCGAGCCGGACGGCTTCAACATCAACCGCGAATGCGGTTCGACCGCGCCCGAGGCGCTCCGCCGCAAGGTGCGCGAGATGCGCGCCGACATCGGCATCGCGCTCGACGGCGACGCCGACCGCGTCGTCATCGCCGACGAGCAGGGCCATCTGGTCGACGGCGACCAGCTTCTCGCGGTGATCGCCGAGAGCTGGAGCGAGGACGGACGGCTGGCAAAACCGGGCGTCGTCGCGACCGTGATGTCGAATCTCGGCCTCGAGCGGCATCTGCAATCGCTCAAGCTCGCGCTGATCCGCACGCCGGTCGGCGACCGCTACGTGCTCGAGCACATGCGCGAGCACGGCTACAATCTCGGCGGCGAATCGTCGGGCCACATTATCCTTTCCGACTACACCACCACCGGCGACGGCTTGGTCGCCGCGCTGCAGGTGCTGGCGGTGGTCAAGAAGCAGAACAAGCCGGTCTCGCAGGTGTGTCACCGCTTCAACGCCCTGCCGCAGGTGCTCAAGAACGTGCGCTACCGCAGCGGCAAACCGCTGGAGAATTCGAAGGTGCGCTCGGTGATCGAGAACGCCGAGCAGCGCCTCAACGGCCATGGCCGGCTGGTGGTGCGGCCGTCGGGCACCGAGCCGGTGATCCGCGTCATGGGCGAAGGCGACGACAAGGCGCTGGTCGAGGAGATCGTCGACGGCATCGTCGACGTGCTTACCGACCACGCGGCCTAGCTAGGTCTTGATGCCGCCCGCTGTTGCGGAACGAAGAATTACACCCTCACCTTCAGGAAGTGTGCGAACGCTTTGAGCGTCGTCTCCGAGACGTGGTGCTCGATGCCTTCGGCGTCGGCCTCGGCCGATTCGCGCGGAACGCCGAGCGCGCAAAGCAGGTCGACCACGATCCGGTGACGCACGCGCACGCGATCGGCGAGCGCCTGGCCTTTTTCGGTCAGGAACACGCCGCGATACGGGCGCGCCGTCGCGAGGCCGGCCCGTTTCAGGCGCGAGACGGTCTTGACCGCGGTCGCGTGCGAGACGCCGAGCCGCCGGGCGATGTCGGTCGGTCGGGCTTCGCCGGCGCTGGCAAGGAGATCGGCGATCAGTTCGACATAGTCTTCGAGCAACGCGGTCGATTGCGCCGACCGCGTCTTGCCGAAGCGGCGCGCCTGCGTTCCTTCCGCGGGGAGCTTGGCCATGGGGCGTCTGCTTGCGAGTCGCCGCCCCGGCAACGCCGAGCCACGGCCCCGACCTTGCGATCAGGCTAGCAGCGGAGAACACATTTTTCTGACTGTGTCAAAGTTTAGTACAGGCTGCATAGTGTAACCATTGACGCCATTCGCCCGACGGTATATGTAGCCCAGGCTACACTTTCTGGTGGATGCTGCATGCACGCCGGCCTGACCGATACGACCGCCGTCCGACGGCCGTCGCTGTCCGAACGCACCGTCGCCGCCGGTCGGCAGGTGCTGGCGGGGCAGCGCGGCTGGCGCGCCTACCTCGCCTTCGCCGGCCCCGCGGTCATCGCTTCGATCGCCTACGTCGACCCGGGAAACTTCGCGACCAATATCCAGGCCGGAGCGAAGTATGGCTACGGCCTCCTCTGGGTGGTTCTGCTCGCCAACCTGATTGCGATGCTGTTTCAGGCGCTGTCCGCCAAGCTCGGCATCGTCACCGGCCGCAACCTCGCCGAGCTGTGCCGCGATCATTTTTCGCGCCCGGTGGTGTTCGCGATGTGGATCATCAGCGAGATTGCCGCCATGGCGACCGACCTCGCCGAGTTTCTCGGCGGCGCCATCGGGCTGTCATTGCTGCTGCATCTGCCGCTATTGGCGGGGATGGTCGCGACGGCGGTTGCGACCTACGGCCTCCTGATCGTCGGCGGCCGCGGCTTTCGCCCGCTCGAGCTCATCATCGGCGCCATGGTGAGCATCATCGCGCTCTGTTATCTGGTCGAGATGTTCATCG
>JASHXX010000288.1 GCA_030043335.1 Xanthobacteraceae bacterium | reverse complement strand
TGCCCGAACGAGATCGTCGCGGTCTTGACGTAGCCGCCGCAGCTTGGGCAGTCGGGAGCGCAGCCATTTGCCGCCGCCATCCGCTGCCGCACCCACTCGAGCTCGTAGCGGCGGGCGCAGTCGAGGCACAGCGCGTAGGTGGTGTTGCCGTGCAGTTCGACGACGTGTTTGGGCGCAATGCCGGAGTCCTGGTGCAGATTGTCGATATTCTGGGTGACCACGGCCGGAATCTTGCCGGCGCGATAGAGGCTCGCCAGCGCGCGATGCCCGCGCCCCGGCCGCGCCGCGCCGAGCTGCTCGGCCATGGCGAAGCGGCGGCGCCAGGATTCGTTGCGTGCCTCCTGGCTCGCCAGGAACTCGTCGAACGGAATCGGCTGGTATTTCGTCCAGATTCCCCCCGGCGAGCGGAAATCGGGGATGCCGCACTCGGTCGAGATGCCGGCGCCGGTGAAGGGCACGACGATTTCGGCCGTCTCGATGATCTCCTGCAGGCGCGCCGCCGCGGTGGTGAGGCCGGCTGTCGTCATCCCTCGCACTCCCGTGCGGCATCATACCTGATATGGGCGGGGTCGGATAAGATTGGCGGGCCCCAAGGAGCGGAGTTCTCTGACCATGCGGTATCTGCATACAATGCTGCGCGTGCGCGATCTCGACGCCGCGCTCGACTTCTACTGCAACAAGCTCGGCCTCACCGAGGTGCGGCGCCGGGTCGACGACAAGGGCAAATACACGCTGGTTTTCCTGGCCGCGCCGGGCGACGGCGACACCGGCGCCAAGCGCTCGCCGCAGGTCGAGCTGACCTACAACTGGGACAGCAAGGAGGACTACGGCGAAGCGCGCTATTTCGGCCACCTCGCCTACGAGGTCGACGACATTTATGCGGCCTGCGAGAAGCTGATGAAGGCGGGCGTGACCATCAACCGGCCGCCGCGCGACGGCATGATGGCGTTCGTGCGCTCGCCGGATAAGCAGTCAATCGAGCTCTTGCAGAAGGGCGGGCCGAAGCCGCCGCAGGAACCCTGGGCCTCGATGGCCAATACCGGGCACTGGTGACGCCGCAGGCCACTCGCCCCCGTCCGATCCGGGCCAGACTCGCCGCCCGCAGCGTCACGGGCACCTTCCTTGCCGCTCGGCGTAAAGCACTTTATATGTCGCGCGCGTTGCCGCGCGGCTCCCGCGCTTTTTTTCGCGCCCTTCGTCTAGCGGTCCAGGACATCGCCCTTTCACGGCGGAAACACGGGTTCGATTCCCGTAGGGCGCGCCAGGGAGTCCGGGCCGATTTTGTTTCAGCAAATCCAGCCGAGCGGGTTGAGCGGCACCGGCACCGGCCGCGACGACGCTCAGCGCTTGGCGCAGCGCGTCGGGTCGGTCAGGTTCGCGTCCGCAAGTGTGAGCCACGTCACGGTGGCGTTCTTGCACACTGCGACCGAGGTCCCTTTCTGCAGCGTAATGAACATCTGCGATGTCGTGATCGTCTCGCCGGCGAATACTTCCTTCGCGGTCGCGTCCGACATCACGGTGAGGGCCTTGATCTCGTAGCCTGCGGCCAGAAGGCTGTCGAACGTCGCCTGCACGCTGGTTGGCGCCGGCTGCGCCAGCGCCGGTTGCACAATGAGCCCGGCAAGACCGAGACAGATCAGCGCTTTCATCTTCCTCTCCCTCCCTTGGTTTGGCTGCGATGCTGCCGCCACGACGATGAAGATTCTCCAATTTTCCGAACGGCACGCAAGCACGCCCCGACGCCCGCAAAACCGCGCGCTCGGGCGCGACTGAATAGCCCCCGCCGGTTGCACGACCGAAACGGCACACGCCAACTCTGCTGTGGAAAAAAGCGCGGCGCCTAGGTCGCGCCAAAATGGCGCCCAGCGCCTGCCATCTTAGTCGAGAACGTAGGGGGGTCGGGGGACCCCCAGGCAGGGCGGGGCTGCGCGGGTGACCGTGTGATGGGCGTACCGTGCGCCCCGCTTCTCCTGGCATCAGCGCCGCGTTGCTCGCGCCTTGGCTCGCGTTGAGCCGGGAAGCGACGGTGTTGCGGCGTCACGAGCTTAGCCGAAGCCGAACACCGGTGTGAGGGGGCGATCAGCGAACGCTGAGGCTGCCCGCGCTCCATTCGCCGACGGCCTTGCCGGTCATCAGCGACTTTAATGTCAGGTGCGTCAGGCTCCTGCCGCTGCCGGCCATCGCGCAGACGAGCCGCTCGGCAAAGCGCTGCTTTTCCAACGCGCTCAACTGCTCCCAGTAATTGTCGAGCACCAGCACCGCGGCGGGGCTGCGCGGATCCTTGCGCAGCACGCCCGACCCGAACAGCGATTCCACTTTCGGCCGCGTCCGGCGATAGGTCTCCTCCGAGCACTCATAATGTTGCGCCCGGGCCTGATCGGCAAAGACGACGAGGCCGGCCAGCATCATCCAAAGAGCGGCTCTCGGCATTGTTCGCTGCTGCTGTTGCCCCGCGGCCCTGCGCGCCGTCCGCTACGATCATCTACCTGACGACCTGCGCGCCGTCGAGACCGTGCCGGACGATCATTTGCGCTCGCCAAACGCGCCCCGGATGCTGCTATGCTTGGGTGAACTCGGATGGAGAGCTTCGCCGATGCGACCGTTGTGGACCGCGATCATCGCCGCCGCGCTGCTGGCGGGGGCCGCCGCCGGCGCGCGAGCCGATTGTGCCTTTACGGCATTTTGCTTCGCGCAGCGGGATCATTGCTATTGGAACTGCAGGGCCCTGACCGAGGTCGTCCCTTGGGCGAAGCGCGAGGCCTTCCTGCAAAGATGCTTCGCCGGATGCGACCGGCAGCAAGACCGCTGCCTCCGG
>JASHXX010000287.1 GCA_030043335.1 Xanthobacteraceae bacterium | reverse complement strand
CGGCTCCTACTGCTGCTCGACCCGGTGTTCCCGGTCGGGCCGGATCTCGATGCCAAGCTCCTCGGCGCGCTGGGGCTCAAAGCCGAGCCGGCCCTGGTGATCGATCCGCTCAATCACTTCCGCACCGATCCCGACAAGGTCGCGGTGCCGTATTATCCACGGCATCCGATCACCGAGCGCATCGCGCTCACGGTGTTTCCGCAAAGCCGGCCGATCCGTGTCGCAAATCCGCCCGCGGGAGTGGCGGTTAGCATTCTCGCCGCGAGTAGCCAGGACAGCTTCAGCCGGCCGGTACCCTCCGGGGTCACCGAGCTAGCGGCGGTCGAATCAGCGCCGCCCGAGGCCGAAGACCGCGGCGCGCGGGCGCTTGCGGTCGCAGTCGAAGGCGGCTGGCCCGGCACCGCACCGGGCAAGTCCTTCCGCCTGGTGCTCGCCGGCACCAGCAAGTTCGCCACCAACGAATATTTCCCCTATGTCTCGAACGGCGAGCTTTCGGTCGCGATGCTGCGCTGGCTCGCCGCGGACGAAACCATGCCCACGGTCGAGCCGCAGACCTACAGCCTGTCCGAGGTCGTGCTCACCAGCCGGCAGATGCGCGACGTGTTTCTCGCCCTCGAAGTGCTGCTGCCGCTCTCGACGTTGATATGCGGCGTGCTGGTGTGGTGGAGGCGGCGATGACGGCCTCGCCGCAGCCGTCTGCCCGGGTCGCCTCGCGCAGGCGCGGTGGCCCCCTCCTCCTCGCCGCCCTCGCCGTCGGGCTCCTAGTCGCGCTGCTCGCCGCGCTGGTGGTCAGCGGGCGCTCGCCGGAATTCCGCGGCCTGGTTCAGTTCTCTCCGAACAAGGGTCTGATCGCGACCGCTCCAGCCGACGTCACGCTCGTCGAGATCCGCTCGGGCCGAGAGAGCATTGCTCTTCACCGCAAGACCGATGGCTGGACGATCGACGGGCCGCCCGGCGCGGTTGCGCTGCCGGCCGAGGTCGCCGCGCACATCGAGTTCGGTCTGCGATTCCTGCATGTCAGCGAGCCGACGCGTGAAATTCCGGCAAACGAGCTCACCGCCGCGAGCTTTGCGGAGTTCGGCCTTGATCCGCCGGCGAGCGTGGTAACGCTTGGCGGCCCCGGCGGCACAGTCGCGACGCCGAATTTCGGCGTCCTCAACCCCGCCGGCACGTCGCAATATGTTCGGCTCGCCGGCGTGCCGACGATCTACCTGATGCCGCGGCATGTCGGCAACGAATGGCAGGTGGCATCCGACATGGTGCACCGGCTGCCGGGACAAATCGAGTCCGCGGCGCCGGGCGCAGGCGCGAGCCTCTTGGTGCCGGTATCGCTCGCCCAGGTGTGGGCGGCGGAGATCGTGTTTGCCGGAAAGCTGACGCGCTTCGAGCGCGACGGCGCCGGCAACTGGTTCCGCCACACCGGACAGCACACCCACGCCGGCAACGCCAATGCCCACGTCGCCGATCCGGCGCAGGCCCGCCTTATCGCCGCGTCGCTCGAGGCATTCGACGAGACCGCGATCGAGACCCATGTCGCGCGGGCCGCCGACGCGGCGGCGCTCGCCCGTTATGGCCTCGCCCTGCCGCCGGTCATCGTGATGCTTTATGCCCGCGACAGCTCGACCGCGCTGGCACGGCTCGAGCTCGGCGCCAATGCCAACGGCTTTACGCGCTACGCGCGGCTCGCGCCTGACGGCGAGGTCGTCACCGTCGCCGAGTTCGAAGTCGGGCGCCTGACCGAGCTTTTGAAGGCGGTGGGGGCAGGCTCGTGAGATCGGCCGCCGCGGCCCGATCAAAGGCAGGCGGCCTGCGTGCGATCTCGACCTTGGTCGCACTCTGTGCCGGCGCGGCGACGCAAGCCCATCAGGTCAATCTTTCGACCGCGCGGGTCGAGCTGCGTTCG
Source organism: Xanthobacteraceae bacterium (assembly GCA_030043335.1). Taxonomy (GTDB): domain Bacteria; phylum Pseudomonadota; class Alphaproteobacteria; order Rhizobiales; family Xanthobacteraceae; genus BOG-931. The sequence continues at coordinate 4,835 of JASHXX010000287.1, read as the reverse complement.
CAGCGCGAAGTCTTAGTCGAGGTGGCGCTCAAGGGCAGCGACGCCGACCGCCTCGCCGGGACGCACGTGTTCGACGCCCAGAAAGACCTGGTCGATCCGGCCAAGGTCGCCGCATCGGCGGCGCCGATCGCCGCCTATGTGGCCGCTCATGTGAGCGTAACCGGCGCCGACGGCGCGCCGTGCCGCGCCGGCACCCCCGAGGTCTCAGCCGACGGCGACGGCGTCATCGTCCACAGCACTTTCTCCTGCGGCAACGTCCCCGGCGAGCTCGTCTACCACTCGACCGTGTTGACGGCGGCCGACCACACAGCCCGCCAGGTCGTGCTGATCGGCGCTAGCGACAATGCGCCGCAGGCGCTGCTCGACGACATCCACACCAGCGTAACGATCTCGGCTTCCGCGCCGCCGATCTGGGCGACGATGCAGCGCTACCTCGTCACCGGTATCGAGCACATTTTTCTCGGCTATGACCATATCGCCTTCCTGATCGCGGTCGTGCTGTGGGCGCGGCGGCTGTGGCCGGTGATCAAGATCGTGACTGCGTTCACCCTCGCCCATTCGGTGACGCTGTCGCTTGCGGCGCTGCAGATCGTCGTTATTCCGAGCGCGATCGTCGAACCGGCCATCGCCGCTTCGATCGTGTTCGTGGCGGTCGAGAACTTCTTCTCGCGCAACGTCGACAGCCGCTGGCGAGTGGCGTTCGCGTTCGGGCTCATTCACGGCTTCGGTTTCGCCAGCGCCCTCTCGGATTTCGGCTTGCCGGCGAATGCCGTGGTCCCGGCGCTCGCCGCGTTCAATGTCGGCGTCGAGATCGGGCAAGTGGCGATCGTCTCGATCGTTGTCCCGGCGCTGATTGCCGTTGATCGGCTGTTGGCCGCCGATCGGCAAAAGCCGGTGCGCGCCGCGCCCCTTGTTTACGCGCTCTCTGCGGTGATCACGCTGCTGGGCGGCTACTGGTTCTTGACCCGCGTGTTCTTCGCCTGACCGGCCCGGCCTCGCCTTCGCCCCCGGACTCCCTGCAATGGAAGCCATTGATTGTAAACCATAATCCAACCTGGCGCGCCCGTCGCGACGGCGGCGAAGCATTAACGCCCGGCCCGGATCGGCGTCGAAACAAGAAACCAGCCGTGCTAAAGGGCCGAGCACCCCAAGAGTGCGAGAGCGAACCGCGAGCCCGTGCGGACATGAGCAACATGTCGAGCATCCCGAACAACGCGCCGGACCCGCGCGCGCAGAACCTCGTCGCCTCGTACGTGGGCGCCGGCTACGCGCAGATCGAGCCGCCGATCCTCGTTCCGGCGGAGCCGTTCCTCGATCTTTCCGGCGAAGACATCCGCCGGCGCATGTTTCTGACCAGCGATCCGCTCGGACGCGAATTGTGCCTGCGGCCTGACCTCACCATCCCGGTATCGCGCGCCTATCTGCAATCGCCGGCCGCCGGCAAGGCCGCAGGCTTCTGCTACCTCGGGCCGGTGTTTCGCCATCGCGAGGGGCTGACCTCGGAGTTTTTGCAGGCCGGCATCGAATCCTTTGCCCGCAACGACAAGGCCGCGGCCGATGCGGAGATGCTGGCGCTCGGGCTTGAAGCGACCGCCCATTACGGGCTCGGCACGCCGGAAATCCGCATCGGCGATGTCGGGCTCTTCTCCGCCTTCGTCGCCGCGCTCGATCTCGCTCCGGCGTGGAAGCGCCGCCTGATCAAGGATTTCAATCGCAAATGGTCGCTGGCGCATGATCTTGACCAGCTTGCGCTTGCCGGCGCGAGCGGACCGCCGGAATACCAGGGCGTGCTCGCCGCCCTCGCCGGCTCCGATCCCAAGGCCGCGCATCATCTCGTCACCGACCTTCTCTCGATCGCCGGCATCGAGACCGTCGGCGGCCGCGCCGTCGCGGAGATCGCCGAACGCTTTCTCGAACAGTCGGCGTCCGGCGCCGGCACCCGGCTGCCGCGCGAGATCCGGGCGCTGATCGAACGCTTCCTCGGCGTGCGCGGCGATCCCGATGAGGCGGCCGGCGAATTGCGCGCGCTCGCCGCCGACGCCAACATTCCGCTCACCGCCGCGCTCGATCTCTACGAGACGCGCACCGGCTTTCTTGCCGCCCGCGGGGTCGATGTGCGCGCGATCCGGTTCTCGACCGCGTTCGGACGCGGCTTCGACTACTACACCGGCTTCGTGTTCGAGCTGCACGATCCGCGGGCCATGGGTCCGCTGATCGCCGGCGGACGCTATGACGGCCTGTTGGCGCGGCTCGGCGCTGCGGCGCCGATCCCTGCGGTCGGCTTTGCCGCCTCGATCGAGGAGTTGACCGCGTGCGGAGGCGTGCAATGAGCCCGCTCATTCTCGCGGTGCCGTCGAAGGGCCGCCTGCAGGAGAACGCCGAGGCCTTCTTCGCCCGCTCGGGCCTTGAGCTCATCAAGCCGCGCGGCGCGCGCGACTATCGCGGCACCATTGCCGGCCTCGACGGCGTCGAGGTCGCCTATCTGTCGGCCGCCGAGATCACGACGCAGCTGGCTCAAGGCGCAGCGCATCTCGGCGTCACCGGCGAGGATCTGTTGCGCGAGATGATCCCCGATACCGACCGCCAGGTCGTGCTGATCGACCAGCTCGGCTTCGGCTTCGCCAACGTCGTCGTCGCGGTGCCGCGCGCCTGGATCGACGTGCGCGACATGGCGGATCTCGACGACGTCGCCACCGCGTTCCGGCTCAAGCACGAGCGCAAGATGCGGCTTGCGACCAAATACGCCAACCTAACGCGCGGCTTCTTTGCCGAGCACGGCGTCGTCGACTACCGCATCGTGGCAAGCTCGGGCGCGACCGAGGGCGCGCCGGCGGCCGGCACCGCCGAGCTCATCGTCGACATCACCACGACCGGCGCGACGCTCGAAGCAAACGGCCTCAAAGTGGTCGAGGACGGCGTGATCCTGCGCTCGCAGGCGAACCTCGTCGCCGCCCGCCGCGCGTCCTGGGACACCGCGCAGCGGGAAACCGCGCGCCTCCTGTTCGATCGCATCACGGCGCAGAAGCGCGCCCATTCGTTCCGCGAGGTGCGCACACGGTTCGCCGGCATGACCGAGGCGCTGCTTATGACTGCGCGCGAAAAATTCGGCGTCGCTGCGCCGTTCGGCGGGCCGACCTCATCGGGAATGCTCACCCTGCACTGCCCGCCCAAATACGTGCACGCGCTGGCAAGCTTCTTGCGCGAGCACGGCGCCGAGGCGGTCTCGGTCGCCGCCCTCGACTATGTCTATTCGCGCGACAATCCGCTCTACGCCAAGCTCGCGGCGGAACTCGAGCGCAGCGAGCTGCAGCGGGGCGACAGCCGCGCCGCACAATGAGCGGTTCCGACGAGCATAAAATCCGCGTCCGTCGCGACGAGCGGCCGCAGGGCGTCATCGCCCACGTCACGATCGACCGCGCCCGCCGGCTCAACGCCATGAACGCCGCGCTGATGGCCGAGTTCACCGCCGCGATGGCGGCGCTGGCCGCCGACGCGCAGCTGCGCGCGGTGGTGCTCAGCGGCGCCGGGCCCAAAGCCTTCACCGCCGGCGCCGATATCGACGAGATGGCAAAGATCGAAAACGCGGCGCAGGCGAAAGCCTTCATCACGCGGCTGCACCAATGCTGCGACGCGGTCCGCGACCTGCCGGTGCCGGTGATCGCGCGCATCCACGGCTATTGTTTCGGCGGCGGGCTGGAGCTCGCGGCCGCGTGCGACGTCCGCATCGCCTCCGAGGCCGCGACCTTTGGCATGCAGGAGGTCAAGATCGGCATTCCCTCGGTCATCGAGGCCGCGCTGTTGCCGACGCTCGTTGGCTGGGGCCGCGCGCGCGAGATCATGTATCTTGGCGAGACTTTTGGCGCCGGCAAGGCGCTGGCCTGGGGCTTGGTCGAGCACGTCGTGCCGGCGTCCGCGCTCGATGCCGCGGTCGAGGACTGGATCGGCAAGCTCCTGACTTCGGCCCCCGGCGCGGTACGGCTGCAAAAGCGGCTGATCCGGCAATGGGAGGAGCTGCCGCTTGGCGCGGCGGTCGAGGCGGGCGTTGCCGCGTTCGCCGCCGCCTACGAGAGCGATGAGCCCGCAGCCGCGATGCGCGCATTTCTCGCCGCGCAGCAGGCGCGCAAGCGCGGCGGCTAATTCAAACGTCGCTCGGCGCCCGGCCGTGCGGATCGCGCACCCGGAACACGACAAAATGCGAGAGCGAGAAGTTCACCACGAAGCTGGCGAGGATCGCGACCGCCTTGGCGAGCCACACCGGAAAGAGCAGGACCTCGGCGGCGACGACGAGCGTCGCGGTGTTGGCGAGCCAGCCGGCGACGCCGGAGACGACGAAGGCAAAGTAAGCCCGCCATCTGAGCTGGCGTCCCGATTCCGCGGCAAAGGTGATCGAAGAGTTCATCACATAGGAGGCGCTCACCGCGACGAGCCACGACACCGTGTTGGCGGCAATGAGCGAGATCGTCACGGTGTTGCTGCAGTCGCAGGCTCGCGCCAGCTGATCGAACACGGCGAGCGCCGCCGGCGAGCGGGTCAACGCCGCACGCGCCAACAGGAAGACGCCGTAGTCGATCACCGTGTTGATGACGCCGATGAGGGCGAACGTCATCGCCTTGGTGCTCAACGCGCCGCCGCGCCGGCGGTGCAGCAGCCGGGCGCGGGCGCGATCATAGGCGGATGCTCCGGTCATCGTGGCTCTCGCATATCACGTTCGCCGCGCTGCGCCAGCCCGGCCGCCGCCGACGAACCGCCGGCCCGGGCGGCCCGGCGGCCGGCGCGACAGCAAAAGCCGGCTGCGCTATAAATCCGCGACCAAAGGATAGGCCGGTGGCCGACAG
>JASHXX010000009.1 GCA_030043335.1 Xanthobacteraceae bacterium | reverse complement strand
CAAGCGCCAACGAGCCGGCGATCGCCGCCGATGCCAAAATGGCACGGCAAATTTGCGCGCGGACGAGCCTAGCGCGGATCAATGCGATACTCCCCGACGGATGGACAATCCCCGTGCCATCACTGACCCAATCGTTATCCTTAAGAGACGGCTTTCGCAAGGCAGCCGGCGGGTCGGCAGCCCGTTGAGCACGATGGTGCTGAAGGAAAGGTAAAATTTTCTAGAATTTAGGCGATCTCGCTCGGTTCGGGAGCTGATCTTGGCGAGATTGTGGCAAATCAGCCCATCGCCCGGCCAATGGCCATGAACTTTTCCCGTCGCAGCCGGACGATCGTTGCCGAGTCGAGACCCTGCAGCTCGGCGAGCGCGGCGGCGATCGCTTCGCCGGTCGCCGCGATTGCGGCGGCGGGATCGCGATGCGCGCCGCCGGTCGGTTCCGGCACGATGGTGTCGACTACGCCGAACCGCAGCAGGTCCTGCGCGGTGATTTTCATGTGGGCGGCGGCCTCCTGGGCCTTGGCGGTATCGCGCCACAGGATCGAAGCCGCGCCTTCGGGCGAGATGACGCTGTAGATGGCGTGCTCGAGCATGATCACGCGGTTTGCGGTCGCGACCGCGATCGCGCCGCCCGAGCCGCCTTCGCCGATCACCGCGGCGACGTTGGGAACGCCGATGCCCAGGCAAGCTTCGGTCGAGCGCGCGATCGCTTCGGCCTGGCCGCGTTCCTCGGCGCCGATGCCGGGATAGGCGCCGGCGGTGTCGATCAGCGCAACGACCGGAATCTCGAAATGGTCGGCCATGTGCATGAGCCGCGCCGCTTTGCGGTAGCCTTCCGGCCGCGCCATGCCGAAATTGTGCTTGAGGCGGCTGTCGGTGTCGGAGCCCTTCTCATGGCCGATAACGGAGACGCTTTCGCCGCGGAATCGGCCGAACCCGCCGACAATGGCGGCATCCTCGCCGAAGGTGCGGTCGCCGGCCAGCGGCACGAAATCGGCAATCAGCCGGCTGACATAATCGAGGCAATGCGGCCGCTGCGGATGGCGCGCGACCTGCGTCTTCTGCCACGGGGTCAATCCGCCGTAGAGCTCCTTGAGCGCCTGCTCGGCCTTGCCCTCGATGCGATTGATCTCCTCGCCGATCGCCACCGCATCGCCGCCGGCCTGCAGCGCGCGCAGTTCCTCGATCTTGGCCTCGAGCTCGGCCACCGGTTTTTCGAAGTCGAGATAGGAGCGCATGACAGCTTGCGGCAAAAAGATGAACGACGGGTGCCGTAACCCGCGGCTAACTCGCCCGCCATGTGCGCTCAAGTCAAGGAATAGACCGCGCCCCACTATTGGTCTTGCGCCAGCGGATGCAGGTCGCGCACCAGGCTCTTCAAGCGCTCTTCCAATACATGGGTGTAGATCTGCGTCGTGGAAATGTCGGCGTGACCGAGGAGCGTCTGCACTACGCGCAGATCGGCCCCGTTGTGCAGGAGGTGGCTGGCGAAGGCATGGCGCAGCACGTGCGGGCTCACCTGCGCGGCGCGCAGCCCGGCGGCGGCGGCGAGCGATTTCAGCTCGCGGGCGAAATGCTGACGCGTCAAGTGGCCGCTGTCGCCGGAGGAGGGAAACAGCCACTTCGAACCGCCGCCGGCGCCCGCTTCGGCCGCCAGCGCAAGATAGCCCGCCGTCGCACGCTTGGCGGCATTGTTGAGCGGCACCATGCGCTCCTTATTCCCTTTGCCGCGCACGACGATGACGCGGGCGTCGCGCCGCGCCGCCGAAGCGGGCAACGACACGAGCTCGGAGACGCGCAGCCCGGTGGCGTAGAGAAGCTCGACCAGGCAGGCGAGCCGCGCGGCGCGCAGCCGCACCGCAAGCGGCGCCGCCGGGTCGCCGCTTACGGCGATACGGAGCAGGCGATCGACTTCGGTGAGCGAGAGCGTCTTCGGCAGGTTGCGGGCACGCTTGGGGCCTTCGAGTACGGCGGCGGGATCGTCCTTGCGCCGCCCTTCGGCGTAGAGGAAACGATAAAGCTGCCGCACCGCCGAGAGCCGCCGCGCCAGCGTCGCCGGCTTGAGCCCGCGCTTGCCCAGCGCGCCGAGATAGGCGCGCAGGTCGCCGGTGGTGGCGGTCGCGACCGAGCGGCCGGCTTTGGCGAGGTAAGCGGTGAAATCGGCGAGGTCGCGGCCGTAGGCGCCGAGTGTATTCTTGCCCGCGCCGCGCTCGGCGGCGAGCATGTCGAGATAGAGCGCGATGAGCCGGGCGTCGGCCGGCCGGGCCGCGCCGGCCGAGTAGCGGGCGGTTCGCTCAGCTCCTTTGCGCCGCATCGGCTGCGCCCTCAGCGGTTCTTGAAGAAACGGTCGGGCGGGATCGACACCGTGATCTCGCGCGGTTTTGGTTGCACGAAATGCGCCAGGGAATATAGAGCGCCATAGACGAGGCCGCATAATAGGGCGATGACGGCGAGAAACCGAAGCAGACTCGGCATCGTCAGGCGCTCATCCCATTGGTGCCGGCCGGGGCGAGCGAGTACGATCATGTTCTCCTCGGCGTGGCAAGCTTCCCCCGGCTGCGCGTCGGGCTCAAAGGCGGCGCAGTGCGCGCGGGCTGAGATGGACCATGGCCGATCTCGCGTTCCACAATGACGCCAACGCCACCGCTGCGGCGGCGGCCGTCCTCAGGGCGCTGGGGCGCCGCTCGATCGTGCTCACGGGCATGATGGGGGTGGGAAAATCCTCGGTCGGCCGCCGGCTCGCCGCCCGGCTCGGCATCCCGTTCGTCGACGCCGACGCCGAGATCGAGCGCGCCGCCGGCATGAGCATCAGCGACATTTTCACCCGCCACGGCGAGGCCGATTTCCGCAGCGGCGAGGCGCGGGTGATCGCGCGGCTGCTCGAGGGCGGCCCGCAAGTGCTGGCGACCGGCGGCGGCGCGGTGATGAACC
>JASHXX010000286.1 GCA_030043335.1 Xanthobacteraceae bacterium | reverse complement strand
TCCGCGCCACGCTGATCCCGAGCGTCGCGGTGCCGATCTCGATCCTCGGCACCTTCGGCGTCATGTATCTCCTCGGCTACACCCTCGATATCCTGTCGCTGATGGCGCTGACCATCGCCACCGGCTTCGTCGTCGACGACGCCATCGTCGTCCTGGAGAACATCTCCCGCCATATCGAAGAGGGCATGCCGCGCCTCGAGGCCGCATATCGCGGCGCACGCGAGGTCGGCTTCACCGTGCTTTCGATCAGCCTGTCGCTGATCGCGGTCTTTATCCCGATTCTGCTGATGGGCGGCATTCTCGGCCGGCTGTTCCGCGAATTCACCGTCACGCTGTCGATCGCCATCCTGGTGTCGCTGGCGATCTCGCTCACCACCACGCCGATGATGTGCGCGCTGTTCCTGCCCCGCGACCGGCCGCTGCCGGGCGAGCGCGGGCCTGACCTGTTCGAGCGCGTCCGCCGCGGCTATGCGCGCACGCTCACCATCGCGCTCCGCCACAGCGGGGCGATCCTGTTGATTTTCTTTGGCTCGATTTGCCTCAACGTGGCGCTCTACTTCATCGTGCCCAAGGGCTTTTTCCCGCAACAGGACACCGGCCGGATGATCGGCTCGCTGCAAGCCGATCAAAGCATCTCGTTCCAGCTGATGAGCCAGAAGCTGCGGCAGATGATGAGCATCGTGCAGCAGGATCCGGCGGTGCAGAACGTCGCCGGCTTTACCGGCGTCGGCAGCGGCGGCGGCTATGCGCAGATCAACACCGGTACGGTGTTCGCTTCGCTCAAGCCGCTGTCGCAGCGCAATGCGTCCGTGGACCAAGTGATCGCGCGGCTGCGGCCGAAGCTCGCCCAGGTCCCCGGGGGGCGGCTCTATTTGGCGGCGATCCAGGATCTGCGCGCTGGCGGCCGCCAGAGCAATGCGCAATATCAGTACACGCTGCAGTCCGAGGACGTGGACGAGCTCTACACCTGGACCCCGCAGCTCGTCGAGGCGCTGGAGCAACACAATCCGGTGCTCACCGACGTGAGCTCCGACCAGCAGCAGAGGGGGCTTGAGACCTATCTCGACATCGACCGCGACACCACGGCGCGGCTCGGCCTAAGCCCGCTGCAGATCGACAACACCCTCTATGACGCGTTCGGGCAGCGCCAGGTGTCGGTCATCTACAGCGCCATCAACCAGTACCACGTGGTCATGGAGGTCGACCCGCGCTATACGCAATTTCCCAATTCACTCCGCGACGTTTACGTGGCGACGACCGGCGCCACGCCTCCTGGCACCGCGACGAGCAACGCGGCCGGAGGAACCGTTACGGCGATAACCTCGAACGGCACTATCGCCACCCCTACGGCCGTTAGCGCGTCCGCGACTTCCTCGTCCGCCAGCGCCAAGGGCCCGGCCACGAAATCGAGCACGACTGCCGCGACATCCGCCAACGCGCTTGCGGCGCGCAACGCGTTCACCAACGCCTTGGCCAATACCGGCCACGGCGCCACATCCGCCGGGGCCGCGGTCAGCACCAACCTCGAGACCATGGTGCCGCTCGCCACCGTCAGCCGCTACCGGCCTAGCCACACGCCGCTGTCGGTCAATCATCAGGGCCTGTTCGTCGCCTCCACCATCTCGTTCAACCTGCAGCCGGGCAAGTCGCTCGGCGAGGCCGCACAAGAAATCAACGCCGCGATCGCCCGCATCCACATGCCCTCGACGATCCACGGCACGCTCACCGGCACGGCGCAGCTGTTCCAGCAATCGCTCAACAGCGAGCAGATGCTGATCGCCACTGCGATTGCCGCGGTCTATATCCTGCTCGGCATTCTCTATGAGAGCTACATCCACCCGATCACCATTCTGTCGACGCTGCCATCGGCGGGCGTCGGTGCGCTGTTGGCGCTGCTGGCGTTCAACACCGAGTTCGACATCATCGGCCTGATCGCCGTGATCCTCTTGATCGGCATCGTCAAGAAGAACGCCATCATGATGATCGATTTCGCCATCGAGGCGAAACGCGCGCGAAATTTGAGCTCCTATGACGCGATTTTCGAAGCCTGCCTGCTGCGCTTCCGGCCGATCATGATGACCACGTCGGCCGCGACCCTCGGCGCGGTGCCGCTGGCGCTGAGCTTCGGCAATGGCGGCGAGATCCGCCGGCCGCTCGGCATCGCCATCGTCGGCGGGTTGTTGATCAGCCAATTGCTGACGCTTTACACCACGCCGGTGCTGTACCTCTATCTCGACCGGCTGACCGGCTGGCCGGCGCGCGTCCGGCAGTGGTTATTCCCGCGCGGATTTGAGGCACCGCCCTCGGCGCCGGCCGAGTGAGTTCACGAAAATTACGCGCTCAGCGGATGTAGAGCGGCCGGCGGCTGTAGCAGCACGGCGTGGTCCAGCGCCATTGCGCGCGGCCAAGCGTCGCCTGCAGGCGGCGGATCTCGGCGCGGGCCCTGGTGATGATCGGCGCCTTGTAGCCGTCGTCGGTCTGCGGGTCGGCCTTCACGAAGGCGATCAGGTTTTCGAGCTCATAGATCGCGTGGCGGGTAGCCTGCCGGTCGCCGTTCTCATCCTCCCAGGCGACGGCTGACGACGCAATCCCGGCGAAGGAAAGAACGGCGCAGAGCAAAACCGCACGCCACATGGTCATCCTCCCGTCATCGCGCCGCCCAGCGATCATAG
>JASHXX010000285.1 GCA_030043335.1 Xanthobacteraceae bacterium | reverse complement strand
TGCCCTTGTCGAACCGGCCGCTCTTCTTCGCCACTTCGAGGACATCCCACCAGGTCGCGAGCGCGTGCAAGGTGATGCCGAGATCGGTCAGGATTCTCCTCCCCTCGGGGAAGATGTCGTAGAAGAAGAACACGAAGCAGTGCTCGACCACGGCTCCGGCCTCGCGCAGCGCCTTGCAGAAATTGACCTTGCTGCGGCCGTCGGTGGTCATGTCTTCGACCAGGAGAACGCGGTCGCCCTCCTCGATTTGGCCCTCGATCTGCGCGTTGCGGCCGAAACCTTTGGGCTTCTTGCGCACATATTGCATCGGCAGCATCAGGCGATCCGCCATCCAGGCGGCAAACGGAATGCCGGCGGTCTCGCCGCCGGCCACCGCGTCGAACTGCTCGAAGCCGACCTCGCGCTCGAGCGTGGTCACGCCGAAGTCGATCAGCGCCCGGCGTACGCGCGGAAACGAAATCAGCCGCCGGCAGTCGGTGTACACCGGGCTCGCCCAGCCCGAGGTGTAGATGAACGGCTTGTCGGTCATCAGCCGCACCGCCTCGACCTCGATCAGCATCTTCGCCGTCAATTGGGCAATCACGTCCTTGTCCGGGAAGCCGCTCATTGTCTCTATCCATATTCCGCGTCATTCCGCGGCCGAGCGCGGCGAGGGACCTGGAAACGGTGACCGCCAGCCGTGACCATGGATTCCGGCCCGCCACTAGGTGGCGCCGCGGAATGACGGCTAAAGTATAGCCTCACTCCGCCACCCGCCACGCAATAGTCTCGCCGCCGCGATAGACCAGCGCGCGCCCGTCGGGACCCGCGACCCTGACGTCCTCCGGCGCGGTCCAAGGCGATTTCTCCAGCGTAATCGTGTCGGCGTTCACCGGCAGCCGATAATGCTTCGGTCCGTTGAGCGAGGCAAAGGCTTCAAGCTTGTCGAGCGCGCCTTCCTCCTCGAACACCCTGGCGTAGGTCGCAAGCGCGACCGGCGCGTTGAAGATACCGGGCACGCCGCTGACCGCAACTTTCTTGGCCAGCGGATGCGGCGCCGAATCGGTGCCGAGAAAATAGCAGGCCGCGCCCGAGGTCGCGGCCTTGCGCAAGGCGGCGCGGTCCGTTGCGGTCTTGATTACCGGCATCGCGTACAGCATCGGCTTCAGGCCGCCGCCGAGCCAATCGGTGCGCGTCAGGTTGAGATGATAGGGCGTGATGGTGCCGCCGACCTGCGGCGCGGCGCTTTTGACGAAATCGGCGCCGTCCTTGGACGACAAATGCTCGAGGGTCATGCGCAGGCCGGGGAATTGCTTGACCCATTTCGACAGCCGCCGCTCGATGAATGCGGCCTCGCGGTCGAAAATGTCGACGTCGGCTGCGACCTCCTCGCCGTGCATGAGGAAGGGCATGCCGATTTTTTCCATCCGCTCCAGCACGCGGCTGATCTTGCCGTAGTCGGTGACGCCGGCCGCCGAGTTGGTCGTTGCGTTCGCGGGATAGAGCTTGACGCCGGTGATGACGCCGTCGCGAAAGCCGCGCTCGACGTCGTCGGGATCGGTGTCGTCGGTGAGATAGCAGGTCATCAGCGGGGTAAAGCGCGAGCCTTTGGGCAGCGCCGCCAGAACGCGCTCGCGATAAGCGATCGCCTCGGCCGTGGTGCGCACCGGCGGCACCAGGTTCGGCATCAGGATGGCGCGGCCGAAATGCCGCGCCGTATAGGGCAGCACCGCCTTGAGCATTTCGCCGTCGCGGACGTGCAGATGCCAGTCGTCGGGCCGGCGGATGGTAAGGCGCGTGGTCATCGGAAGAGGTCCGATCATCAGGCGAGATCTTGGGCCCGCCAGTAATCACCGAATGGCGATCGAGGCAACGCCGGTTGCAGGCCCGGCCGCCAGGCTTTTTCCCGGTCGAGCCGATTGTGGCGACAAGTTCGGCAAGCGGCCGGCTGCAACGCCGCGGGCGACGGCGCGTCAACAGAAGCGGACGCTCATTGTCGTCGCCGTCGCCATCATTCCGATCGTGATCTGGTACCTGTTCGACGTCGTGCTCATCGCCTTCGGCGCCGTCATTCTCGCCATGCTGGTGCGGCTCGGCGCGCAGCCCCTCATGCGCTTCCTGTCGGCGCCCGGACCGTTGGCGCTCGCCATCTCCGGCCTGCTCATTCTCCTCGTCATTGGCGGTACCGGGTATCTGTTTGGCTCGCAAATTGCGCACGAATTCCAGGACGTCGTGCACCGGGCCGTGTCCGCCGCCAGCACCATCCAAGCCTCGCTCAAGGGTTCGGAGTTGGGCAATTTCCTGCTGAGCCACGTGAGCGGTTCGGACGTGTCGGTGACCGCGGTCGTGTCCAACTTTCTCAAGATCAGCACGGACTTCCTCGAGGCGGTGGTGATCTGGTGATCAGCGCCGCGTATCTGGCGGCACAGCCGCGCCTCTATCGCGGTGGCTTGATCTGCTGTTTCCGCCCCGGGCGCACTCCCACGCGGCCGCGATCGTCGACGGCATCGGCGAGGCGCTGCGGCTCTGGCTCCTCGGCCAGCTCATGGAAATGGTCGTGATCGGAGCGCTCTCGACCTTCGCGGTTTGGATCATCGGCGTGCCCGCGCCGCTCGCGCTCGGCCTGATCGCCGGCGTCGGCGAGTTCATCACCTATCTCGGGCCGTTGCTCGCCGCGATTCCCGCGGTGCTGGTGGCGGTGACCAAGAGCCCGGAGGCGCCGCTGTGGACCGCAGTGGCCTATCTCCTCATCCACCAGATCGAGGGAAGCCTGATCGCCCCGCTGATCCAGCGGCGCATGGTGATGATTCCGCCGGCGGTGATCCTGCTCGGCATCGTCTCGATCACCTATCTGTTCGGCTCGGTTGCGATCGTTTTTGCGGCGCCGATCGTCGTCGTGATCTTCGCCGCGGTGAACCTGATCTATGTCCGCGACACGCTCGGCGAGAAGACCGCGTTGACCCGCAAACTGCGCTGACAGTCGCGGCTATTTGAGCATCACGAAGTCCTTGGCGCCGGCGCGGCGGGCGGCGGTGAACAGCGTGTCCATGCCGGCCTCGAGGTCGGCGGTGCGGCCGCCCAGATCGCGCGACAGGTCGAGCACCGCCGCGGCGTCGGCCTGGGTGCGGCGCACCGCGTCGGCGACGGTCTTGAGCGCCTCGGCCACGGTCTTGGCGTTGGCGGCGGCGCGACTGGCGGTCCCGGCGATGCCGTCGGTTGCCGCCGCCTGGCGGTCGACCGAGCTCGCCACCTCTTCCGCGATCCCGGCGATGCTGGCGATGGTCCTGCCGGTGCCTCGATGCCCTCGACGGCGCGCCGGGTCGCCTCCTGGATGAGCGCGATCTGCTGGCCGATCTCCTCGGTCGCCTTGGCGGTCTGGGTGGCGAGCGATTTGACCTCGGAGGCGACCACCGAGAAGCCGCGGCCGGCCTCGCCCGCCCGCGCCGCCTCGATCGTGGCGTTGAGCGCCAGCAGGTTGGTCTGCGCCGCGATGTCGGAAATGAGCCCGACCACCGAGCCGATCTTGTCGACCGCCTGCGACAGCGAGCGGATCGTCTCCGTGGTGGTTTCAGCGTGGGAAAACGAATGGTGCGCCATCTCGGCGCTTTTGGTCGCGCGCCAGCGGATTTCGGCGATCGCGGTCAAGAGCTCGTTGGTCGCGGCCGCCGTGCCCTCGACGCCGCTTGCGGTATCGTCGGCGACGGTCGAGGCGGTGCGGGCCTGCGTCGCGGCGGCGTCAGCGACCGAGGTGAGCCGATGCGAGGTCTCCTCCAGCGACTTGACCGCCACCGCGATCGCGGTGCGAACGTCGATGACGGCCTGGCCGAATTCCTGCACCGCGGCGGCCAGTTCGTCGCTGCGCATCCGGGCATCGTTCGCGGCCAGATTGCTGTGACAGGCGACGGCGTTGGCGGTGTCGAGCAGCAGCACCCGCAGGGCGACCTCGCAAAGCCGGGCGACCTTGCGCCCGGAGAAGCGATGGCGGCGCGCGAGCACGTCGCAGATGCCCGACAGGATCGAGCGCGAAATGATCCCGCGCGAGCGCATGTCGATCTGATGGTCGATTTCGAATTTCGCCCGCGCTTCCGCGTCGGCCGCCCACTGCTCGTCGAACGGATTGAGAAAGAGCCTGGCGGTGTAGGTGCGATAGGCCGCCAGAAACGCGGCTTGGTGCTTGCGGAAATTGTCGGCGTAGGCGGGCGCGCACTCGATCACGCGGGCGATATGGCGCTTCATCACCGCGTCGAATTCGGGATCGATCAGCGCCCAGATCTCGCGCCGGTCGCCGTCCATCGCCGGAGTGACCCCATAGATCGCGAGGCGGACCTCGAAGGCGGAAGGGATCGGCACGGGTAGCGCAGGCTCCGCGAAACGCGCCCGAACATAGCTAACAAATCTTTATGAACTCTAACCTCTTGAAGATCGCGCGGATGGCGGCGGGACGGCCGCTCGGAACGCGCCCGCCTCGCCGGCCCCGCCTTCACGCGGCCGCAGCCGGCGCCGTGCGCCGGCGGCGAATGTCGTCGGCCGCGGCGATCGCCTCCCTGGAGATTTCCCGCAGCAGCCCGGTCACCGAATTGCGGTAGCCGACGAAGTAGAGCCCCGCTTCGTTGTTCGGCGGGT
>JASHXX010000284.1 GCA_030043335.1 Xanthobacteraceae bacterium | reverse complement strand
GAGAAAGGCGGCTCGGCATCCTCCGGCCTGCTGCTGCGCTCGCCGCTGCTCGAAGAGGCCGAGCGCTGGATCGCGGCACGGCCGGCAAACGCACCGGCGCCGACGCAGGCGACGCAAGACTTCATCCCCGCGAGCCGCCGCGCCGCGACCCGGCGCCGCAACGTCCTGACCGGGAGCCTCGCCGCCGGGCTTGTGGTCGCGATCGGCCTCGCTGGCTGGGCCTATCGCGAACGCGGCATCGCCATCGAGCAGCGGAGCTTGGCCGAGCGCAACTTCGCCGCGGCGAAATCCACGGTCGATTCGGTCGTCTTCGACATGGCGCAGGGGCTGCGCGACGTCGAGGGCATGCGTGCCGATACCGTGCGCCGCATTCTCGGGCGGGCGGAAACCGCGGTCGACGAGCTCGCCTCGCGCACCGGCAACGATCCGCAGGTGCGCCAGAGCCAGAGCGCGATGGACACGATCTTCGCGCGAACCTATTTGCGCCTCGGCGCGATCAAGCTGGCGGCGTGCAACGCCGTCGCCCGGTCGCTCCTCGCCGCGCAGCCCGGCGATGCCGAACGGCGGCAGGATCTCGCGCTCAATCTGCACGTGGTCGGCGAAATCGCGGAAGCGCGCGGCGATCTAACCGCGGCGCTCGCGGCCTATCGCGAGAGCCTCGACATCATGCGCGCGCTGGCCGCCGAGGATCCGGCCAACGCGTTCCATCAAAGCAATCTCCTGGTCAGCCTCAACAAGGCGGGCAAAGTCCTGGCCGAGCAAGGCGACCTCCGCGGCACGCTCGCCATGCACCGCGAAGAGCTCGGCATCAACCGCGCGCTCGCCGCCAAAGACCCGAACGACAATGCCCGGCAGCGCGACCTCTCTGTTGCCCTGACCTTCGTCGGCGATCTGACGGCGCGGCAGGGCGATCTCAATGGCGGGCTTGCCGCCTTTCGCGAGAGCCTCGCCATCGCCCGCGCGCTCGCCGCCAAGGATGCCGACAACACCGAATGGCAGCGCGACGTGTCGGTGACGCTCGGCAATGTCGGCAACGTTCTGGCGGCGCAGGGCGACAGCGCGGGCGCGCTCGCCGCGCGCCGCGAAGGGCTCGCCATCGCCCGCGCGCTCGCCGTCAAGGACCCCGGCAACACGCAATGGCAGCGCGATATCGCCGCGAGCCTCAACAATGTCGGCGCATTGCTTAGCGAGCAGGGCGACCTTCCCGGCGCACTCGCCGCGCACCGCGAAGAGCTTGCCATCGACCGCACGCTCGCCGTCAAGGATGCCGACAACACCGATTGGCAGGCCGATCTCGCGCTGGCCCTGGTCGCGACCGGTGACGTGCTCGCGGCGCAGGGCGATCTCGGCGGCGCCGTCGCCTCGTTTCAGGAGAGCCTCGACATTACTCGCACGCTCGCCGGCAAGGACGCCGGCAACGCGACCTGGCGGCGGAACGTCACCGTCAGCCTGAACCGGCTCGGCGGCGTAGAGCAGAGCCAGGGCGATCGCGACCGCGCGCTCGCCGCCTACCGGGAAGCCCTCGACATCGAACGCAAGCTTGCCGCGAGCGATCAGGCCAACACCGAGTTGCAGCGCGACGTGGCGCTGTCGCTCGATCGCATCGGCGACATGCTGCTCGAGCAGAACGACCAAGCCGGAGCGCTCGCCGCCTTCAAGGAAGGACTCGGCATCCGCCATGCGCTCTTAGCCAAGGACCCGGCCAACAAAGAATGGCAGAACGACATGACCTTGAGCCTGACGCGAATCGGCAACGTTCAGCTCGCGCAGGGTAACACCGAGGAGGTGCTGAAATCGTATCAAGCGATGCGCGACAATTGCGAAAGCCTGACCGAGACCGACCCGAACAACAGCGAGTGGCAGTACAATCTGGGCTTGAGCTACGGCAAGCTGTTCGCCGCCTTCTATCGCTCCGGCGACCGCGACAAGGCGCTCGACGCGGCGCGGGCCGGCGAGGCAGTGATGGAGCGCCTGACCAAGCTCGCGCCCGACAATGCCGCCTGGAGGAACCAGCACGACTGGTTCGAAAAGCGCATCACCGTGCTGACGCAGCCGCCGGCGCAGTAAGCGCGGGGCTGGCCGGGCCGCTCGCGCGGTTCACCACCGTGCCAACACGATGATCAGGAGCCCGGCGACGGCGATCGCGGCGCCGTAATAGACCCAGCGGGTCTCGCGCACCATGAAGCTCTCGGCAGGGTACGGGAAATATCCGGAGCCCTGGCCGATGAAGACGATGCCCGCCAAGAGGACGATGATGCCGACGAGGGTGAGCAGCGTTTGCATTGTTGCGCCCTCAATGCGCGGCGTCCCAGTTGTCCGCAGCGTGGGCCTCGACCTTGAGCGGCACCGAGAGCGCGACGGCGGGGAGCGGCGCGTCTTCCATCACTTTGCTGACGACCGGCAGCGTTCTTTCCACCTCGGCGTCCGGCACTTCGAAGACCAATTCGTCGTGCACCTGTAACAGCATCTGCGCGGCGAGCTTGTGCTTGGCGAGCGCGTCGTCCATGCGGATCATGGCGCGACGGATGATGTCGGCGGCGCTGCCTTGCAGGCGGGCATTGACCGCGGCGCGCTCGTTGAACGAGCGGATCGAGGCATTCGAGGCGCGAATTTCCGGATAGTGGCATTTGCGGCCGAACAGCGTCTCCACATAGCCCGTGTTCCTGGCGTCGGCCTTCGACTGCTCGATGTAGTCGCGGATGCCGGGAAAGCGCTCGAAATATTTTCTGATGTAGGCGCCGGCTTCCTCGCGGGCGATGCCGAGCTGGTTAGCGAGACCGAAGGCCGAGATACCGTAGACGATGCCGAAATTGATCGCCTTGGCGCGGCGGCGGATTTCCGGGGGCATGCCCTTGATCGGCACGCTGAACATTTCCGACGCCGTCATCGCGTGAATGTCGAGGCCGTCGCGGAACGCCTTCTGCAGCGGCTCGATGCCGGCAATCTCGGCGAGGAGCCGCAGCTCGATCTGCGAATAGTCGGCGGAGACGAGCTTCGTGCCGGGCGCGGCGATGAAGGCGCGGCGGATCTTGCGGCCGTCCTCGGTGCGGATCGGGATGTTCTGCAGGTTCGGATCGGACGAAGAAAGGCGTCCGGTCGTGGTCGAGGCGAGCGCGTAATTGGTGTGCACGCGATGCGTTGACGGATTGACGAAGCCGGGCAGCGCGTCGGTGTAGGTCGATTTCAGCTTCGACACCTGCCGCCAGTCGAGGATTTTCTGCGGCAGGGCGTGGCCCTGCTCGGCGAGGTCTTCGAGCGCGCGCGCACCGGTCGCCCATTGGCCGGTCCGGGTCTTGGCGCCGCCGGGGAGGCCGAGCTTGCCGAACAGAATGTCGCCGAGCTGCTTGGGGCTGCCGGGGTTGACGGTCTCGCCAGCAAGCTTGTTGATCTCGGCTTCGAGCCCCGCGGCCTCCTGGGCGAATTCGCCGGAGAGCCGCGACAGCACGTTCCGGTCGATCGAAATGCCGCGCCGCTCCATGCGTGCGAGCACGGCAAGAAGCGGTCGCTCCAAAGTCTCGTAGACGCTCAGCACATGCTCGGCGGCAAGCCGCGGCTTGAGCACCTGCCACAGCCGGATGACGATGTCTGACTTCTCGGCGGCGTAAGGGGTCGCCTGATCGATGCCGACGACGTCGAAGGTGATCCGTGTCTTGCCGGCCTTGAGCAGCGCGTCGATATCGGCCACGGCGTGGGTGAAGGTGCTTTCGGCGAGCGATTTGAGGCTGTGGGTCTGGCGGCCGGCGTCGAGCACATACGACATCAGCATGACGTCGTCATAGGCGGCGATCTCCACGCCGCGCGATGCAAACATCTGCCAGGCGAATTTCAGGTCGTGGCCGATCTTCAGCACACCCGGGTCTTCGAGGAGCGGCTTGAGCGCCTCGAATGCCGTGCGCTCGGGGATCTGGTCGGGGGCGATGTCGCCGCGAAAGAGACTAGCGCCGCCGGCGCCGCCGCCCTCCCCGCCCTGGCGATGGCCGAGCGGCACGTAGCAGGCTTGGTTCGCCGCGACGGCAAGCGCGACGCCGCAAAGCTCTGCCTGCATCGGGTCGTGGCTTCCAGCGCTCACATCGATCGCGATCACGCCGAGATCGCGCGCGCGCTCGATCCAGGCGTTGAGCCGAGGGAGGCTGCGCACCGCCTCGTATTTGCTGCGGTCGAACTTGGCGTTGTGCGCCGCATCGCGGCGCGCGGCCACAAGCGCGTGCGGCGTGAGCGGGCTGTCCGGCTGCTTCGCCTTCTGACGGGCGAGGTCGGCCGGCTGCGCCGGCCGCGCAAGCGGAAGCTGCGGCGCCGCGCTTTGCCGGGCGACCTCGCGAGCGCGGCCGAATGGCTTGGCCTCGGCGGCCGCCGGCTGGGTCTGGTCCTCTCCCAGCGGCGGGGCAGGAGCAGAGACATGATGGCCGGCGAGCCGCGCTTCCGGCTCGATCGCGCCGGGGTCGATCTCGGCGTATTCGGCGACACGGCGCATCAGCGCGTTGAATTCCATCGCCTTGAGGAAGGCGACGAGCCGCTTGTGGTCGGGCTCGTGCACGAGGAGGTCGCCGATCGGCACGTCAAGCTTCACGCGGTCGTCGAGCGTGACCAGCTTCTTCGACAGCCGGGCATTGTCGGCATGCTCGATGAGCGACTGCCGGCGCTTCTCCTGCTTGATCTCGGGCGCGCGCTTGAGCAGCGTTTCGAGATCGCCATATTCGCCGATCAGTTGCGCGGCGGTCTTGACGCCGATTCCGGGCACGCCGGGCACGTTGTCGGTCGAGTCGCCGATCAGCGCCTGCACCTCGATGACCTTCTCCGGTGGCACGCCGAATTTCTCGATCACCTCGGCGCGGCCGATCTTCCTGTCCTTCATGCTGTCGAACATGACGACGCGGTCGGTGACGAGCTGCATCAGGTCCTTGTCCGAGGACACGATGGTCGAGGTGGCGCCGGCCTCGCAGGCCAGCCGCACGTAAGTCGCGATCA
>JASHXX010000283.1 GCA_030043335.1 Xanthobacteraceae bacterium | reverse complement strand
ATTTCCAGAGCCAAAGCATGCTATTTGGCAGCCGTCACCGCGCAAAATCCTGGGACGAGCCGGTGATCGTGCTGCCGGGCCACGCACTCGAGATCGTGTGGGTCGAGGGGGCCAATCCAGGCCAACAGGTCGGTCGCGCCGAGAGCATTGTTGACTGATCCCGAATGCTCTACGCCGAGCCACTGGACGAGGAGGTGTGGCAACTCGATTTGGCGAGCCAAGCACGACCGTTGCCGAGATCCTGCGGTGCATTCTTGACCCAGAGAATGCTGATATCGCAGATCGAGAGGCCCTGCCTAGTGACTGACCTGCTGCCTGCTTCTTTGGCGAGATACGCGCGGAACCGCTCGGTTCCGCGAGGGCTCAGGACGCCTCTCACCTAGTCGGAAGCTATGGCGTTGCCGGAACCGCTTACCAAGGCCATCGACTCTTACAATACCTGGAGTGAAGAACAGCTTTTGGCACAGCAAACAGCGACTGCGGTCGATACTACGCTCTACCACTATACGAATGCCGTCGGCCTAAAAGGCATTCTCGAAAGCCAAACAATCTGGTTTACGGATTACCGTGATCTCAACGATCCGAGCGAACTGGTACACGGCATCGAAATGTGTGGTGAGGTCATCAGGGGCCTATCTAGCGGATCAGATCAGCGTGTCGTAGAGTTCTTAGACATCGTCAAAAGGCTGATGTCGCAGAAGAACTTTGCTGGCCGGCTCGACTTCTTCATCGCAAGCTTCAGTCGGGCGCGGGACGATCTTGGCCAGTGGCGAGCGTATGCAGACGATGGACGGGGCTTTGCACTGGGCTTGTCGCCGGACCTGTTTGCTGTTCAAGAAAAGAGAGGCAAGCAGCCAGACGACAACCTATTCGTTGGACCGGTCGTTTACCACCCAGGCTAAGTGTGCGAACGGCACAGCGAGCCGCTGCAGCGAGCAATCGACCTGCTTTTGGCGGAGATCAAGAGCGGTAACCTTGATGAGGACGTTATACGCGAAGAGTTCTTGGACAGCCTTGCCAAATCGGCTGTGGCCTCGTCGCTGATCTGGAATTGTCTAACAGCAAAACACCCGGCGTATCAGCACGAGCAAGAAGTGCGGCTCATAATCCTAGGCACGCACTGGGTGTTACGACCCTTTATCAAGACCAGAATTCGCGGCAGCAACATTGTACCGTACATCGCGCACGAGATGCTCGTCCGAGCACCGCATTCTATATCCAACATTGTGGTCGGACCGACCGCTCCTCCGGATGCTGAGCGCACAGTTCGCACCTTGCTCGAATCGCTGGATATTGACTCGGCATTGCCTGTTAGCAGATCCGACGTACCCTATCGCGCAGTCTGATTACGGTCGTCGATCCGTCGCGCCACCGAGATCACAGATTTCGCCACTGAACGTCATTGTAGCTCGGAGAAAAATGCTTTTGCATTCAGCGCGGCAGATGGTTCTTCCCTATAGAACGCCGGCTTGTGGAATCCGACCCCCAAAATTCGTATTCGATACTCGATCCGAGTCTGCAGGGGCTCGTACATCCCTTGGATTGGCCGCTGGAGCCGACCGGACTATTGCGGTGGCATTGCCACCGATAATCACGCTTATCGGACGTAATCTGCCGGCTGAATAGGCCTAAAAGCGTATGTCGCCCATAGAAAATTTTGGGACTGGCACCTCGCCGCCGCCGTTAGAATGCTCAACGGGACCTGATAGCGAGCCGCCCCGACTCATGAGCGCGGGGTTCCTTTTTGGTGGATTAAGGGCGAAGGCTCTTGTTTCGGCGCCCCATCCAGGTGTCGACGTCGGAATAGCGGCACGCAGCAAACGTCACCATATCGGGCCTAGAGATTTCCGGAGGCCTCCCGTGTCGAAACCGTTGATCGTCACCATTCCGCATCGCCTCGGCAAAGAGGAGGCAGTGCGGCGCCTCAAATCCGGACTCGGCGCCGTACGGACGAATTGGGGCCATGTGTTCGCGATCCAGGAGGAGACCTGGACCGGTGACCGTTTGCAGTTTCAGGTGAGCGCTCTCGGTCAGTCAGCGAGCGGCTCGATCGACGTCCGCGACGACCACGTCAACTTGGTCGTGTTTTTGCCGTGGCTCCTGGCGAAGCTCGCTGCGGCAATCCGGCCGCTGGTGCACAAGGAAGGCACCTTGATGCTGGAGAAGAAATGAGAACGTCACAGCCTTCGCGACCGCTGGTCGCTCGATGAGAATCTGATAAGCTCGTCTGGTTGAGAACGCAGTTAGCGCGCTGAGATCGACTCACTACGTTCGAAGCCCTTCACCGAGGTAGGTGCCGTGCCCCCCGGGGCCGGCGGATGAGGTGGCCGACATTTCGCCACCGAATTCCTGCGCGGGGATTGGTGACTAACCTACATTCTTCGGCGACCAACGATAGGCTTTGGCACACGCGCCGCCCATCAGCATCGCTCGCTCACTGTCGCTCAGGCGGTCAGTCTTGAGAAAGGGCTTGACGGCCTGTTCGTAGTTGACGACGGCGTATGCGCGCGTCCAGTCCGTGCCCCACAGGCAACGGTCGAAACCCCAGGCATCGAACACGCGAGCGAGCGGATCCCAGATGTCGGGGAATGGATACGGTTCCCGGGACAGCGTGCAGGCGCCGCTCACCTTGATCACCGCGTTCTTGCGCTTGGCAAGGTCGAGCACCTTCGGCAGGTCGGCCCACGGCTGCGGCGGGGCTGGTGACGTCCGGGGCTGCAGGATGCCCAGATGGTCGATGATAAAGCGCGTATCGGGGTGGCGGTCGATCAACGCCGTGCCGGCATCCAGGTTGCCCCAGCACAGGATGTTGACCGGCAAGTCGTGCTTGACGGCCGCGCGCGCGATGAGGTCGAGACCCGGGTCATTCGGCTCGTGGTTCGCCTCCTTGGTCATCATGATGCGGATGCCGACCGCGCCCGGTGTCTGCTTCCAGTCAGCGATGACATCGCCCACTGCTGGATCGTCCGGGTCGACCGGCTTGACTATCGCGAACCGACCGGGATGGGCCCGTTGCACTTCCACCGCATAACTCGCGTCGTAGCGGTACATGGAAAAGACGGAGATGAAGATCGCGCCGTCGACGCCGACCTTGTACATCGCGGCCACCATCTCATCACCCGTGACGTGATCGGGCCAGTTTGGCACACTGTGCCACGGTCGCTTCGGAGTGTTCGCCTCATAGGCATGGACCTGGGAATCGATGATCGTCATCGCGGAAGCTCCTCACTAAGACAAAGCCGCTGGCGAAAAACCGGCACCTTACCACGGGCCGCCTTGGATCATCACTGGAGTATTTCGCGCTCAAAGAGCCACCGAGCCCGAAGCGGCGACCAAGATTCTCAAGCCAGAAGTATCGCCGGCATTCCAAAACCTGTGCCACTGATTGAGCGGCTTGAAGATCAGATCGCCTGCGCCGGCCATCACCACATCGTCTCCGAGGAGCGCTCCGATGCTGCCCTGAAGGACGAGCTCGATGAGGGCCCGCCACGGGTGGTTTTCAAGAGAGATGCAGAGTACCAAATGCCTTCTTTCGCCGCTCGTAACGCGATAGCCGAGGTTGACTAAATGCGACGCAAAGTGGCGCGACAAGTGGGTTCCTGGCTCCTCCTCCTCGGCGTAGTCGGTGTGATTGCTTCCATCGTCTGGTGGCAGAATTTTTATAGTCGTGTGGTCGGACAAGCGCCCGTCGAATGCCTCTACCAGCTCACAGGACCCTGCCGAATGGTGTCTAATGTAGCCGATTTTTTCGGCGCGGCGGCCTATGATGCCCGTTTGCTTTGGGCTTGTTGGTATCTTTGGGCTTCTCTTGCAGCGTTAATTCAAATCTATTGGGGGCGACGCTAAAATTCGGCGGCATAAGTCCGATATTGCCGCTCTAGGACTCTGAGTTCTACGCATTTGAGTAGCCAGCATTGTTTGCAGCCCGCCGGGGTACGCCCGTCCGATTTAAGCTGTGACGGAGAAGGACCGACAAGGACAGACGATATCCGATGGGATATCTTTGCTATTAAAATTGATGCGGTTCCGGCATGCACCGCTGGTTTCTCAGCTATAATTCTCAAGACCTGATCCTAATGCAGGGGCTTGAGGCCGCGCTCAGGCGCAACGAACCCGAGGCCGACACTTTTTTCGCACCGACAAGCCTGCGGGCCGGCGGCTTTTGGCTTCCCGAATTGGCCAAAGGAATCGCCGAGGCAACCGCATTCGTGCTGCTGGTTGGGGAAAAGGGCCTAGGCCCCTGGCAAGTCATCGAATACTACGAAGCGCTTGACCGCCGTGTGAAGCAGCACGATTTTCCGGTCATTTTGGTGCTGCTTGCCAGCCAGCCGGCACCTGGACTGCCATTCTTGCGGCAGTTGCATTGGATCATCACCACGGACCCGGCGTCGGAAAAAAGCGTCGCACAGATTTTGAATGCGGCGGCAGGAGGCGGCGTACCGCCTGGCGAATTGTGGAGGCACACTGCGCCCTATCGTGGCCTCGCCGCCATGACCGAAGCGGACTCGGATTTTTTCTTCGGCCGCGGGCGCGAGATTGTCGAAATAGTCAGGGCGCTCGAAGCGACGCCCGACAAGCTGCCGATCCTTCTCGGCAATTCAGGGGTCGGCAAATCCTCGCTGGCGCAAGCGGGCGTGCTCGCCGCTTTTGTGCGCCAGGGTTGGCCCGAGGAGGCCGAAACGGCGAGTGCCTGGCCACGGGCCTTCGACGAGAGTCGGACGTGGTGCGTGCTCACGCTCAAACCAGGCATCGAGCCGGTGCGCGCCTTAGTCGAGCCCTTTGTTCGCATATGGCAGTTTGATCCGACCGACCCGCGCCGCGAAACGCGCCAGACCGAATGGACTGACAGTCTCATTCGAACTCGCGGGACCGTACGCGGTCTGCTTGATGCAACCGAGGAGCGTCTGAAAGAGCAGGGTCGATCCAAGCCGCCGGCCTTCCTGCTGTATGTGGATCAGGGCGAGGAGCTGTATTTTCGAGCCGAGACGCGCCAACGCCACCGCTTCTCGCAAATTCTTGCCGAAGGTCTTGCGGACCCACGCTTTCGGGCGCTGATGAGCCTGCGCGCGGACTTTTTCGGCGAATTGCTCAATGACGCGCCGCTCCAAGACGTATCGCGCAAGATCGAGGTGCCGCCGCTGCGCGAGCCGCAATTGCGCGAGGTGGTAAGCAAGCCAGCAGCGTTGCTCGGCGCCCGCTTCGAAAGCGATCATTTGGCCGCCGACATAGCGCGCCGAGCGGCCGAGGAATCCAGCAAGGACGCCGGCGCACTTCCGCTTCTGTCGTATCTGCTCGACGACATGTGGAAGAGCAAAGATCCGAAGTGGGACGGCGTCCTGCGACTGCCCGCGCCAGCGATCGAGCTGGGCCGGGTCCTTGTCGATCGGGCCAATGCATTCATGGCCGAGCATCTCCAAGCCGAAGACAAGCTGCGGCGCATTTTCACCTTGATGCTCGCCACTGTGCGCGAGGATGGCGAGCCCACGCGGCGTCGCGCGTTTAGGTCGGAATTTTCCGATGAGGAGTGGCGGCTGGTTAGTGAACTCGCTGACCACCCCAACCGACTACTGGTCACCGCTGCCAGCGAAAACGGCGAGACTTACGCCGAGGTCGCGCACGAGGCTATCTTCCGGCGCTGGGACAAACTGCGCGAATGGATTGCGGCGGAACGAGAGTTCTTAGCGTGGCGCAGCGGGCTGGAGATCACGCGCCGCGCCTGGGCGGCGACGCCGGAGGCCACGAAAGCCGACGCGCTGCTCATGGGCGCGGCCCTCACGCAGGCGCAGAGCTGGTTCGAGAAACGCGGGGAGGATTTGTCCTCGCCTGACTGCGACTTCATCGCGCAGAGCATCGCCCGCGACAGAAAGATGCAAGCACGCGTGCGTCGCGTCCACGCCGCGATCTACGGGCTGGGAGCTGCCATCATCCTTGGCCTCATCGGGTGGATCAATCAGGCGATCGTTGCCGACGAATGGCGCTTCCTGACCGTTACGTGGCCGTATGCGCGCGCAAACGTTCGGCCTTACGTATTGAGCACAGCCAAGGAACAGGCGCTCAAGCCGGGGCAATCGTTCAAAGAATGCGCGCAGGATTGCCCGGAGATGGTCGTTGTTCCGGCAGGGTCGTTCACCATGGGAGCCCCGGCAACCGAAAGCCAAGCAGTTGGGTACACACTCCAAATACCGCAGCACCCGGTAACGATCACCAAACCCTTTGCTGTATCGAAATACGAGCTGACCTTCGCGGACTGGGACGCCTGTGTCGCCGGCGGCGGCTGTAATGCTTACAAGCCAGCCGACATGGGCTGGGGGGGCGGCAAGCAGCCGGTGATGAACGTCGGTTGGGACGACGCGCAGCAATACGTCGCATGGCTCTCGCGGGTGACGAGTAAAACCTATCGGCTTCTGTCCGAGACCGAATACGAATACGTTGCGCGTGCCGGAATGACGACGGTCTACCCCTGGGGCGACGACGTCGAGCTCAATGGACAGGCGATGGCCAACTGCAAGGGCTGCGGCAGTAGTTGGGACGGAACCCAAATTGCGCCGGCCGGTTCATTCCCACCCAACAAGTTCGGGTTGTACGACATGGTAGGCAATGTCTGGGAATGGACCGAGGACTGCCTCCACAGAAGTTACAACGGAGCGCCAGAGGACGGCTCAGCTTGGATCGCCGGCGGCGATTGCAATAGCCGCATCGTCCGCGGTGGCGCCTGGGAGATGCCTCCTGACTACCTCCACTCCGCGACCCGCAACGCATTCGCCACCGCATGGCGGTACTATTCCATCGGCTTCCGCGTCGCCCGGACGCTTGTTGCGCCGTAAGTATTCGCCTATCGAACCGGGGCCTAGCCGCTCGCCGGGCCGCGCCGCCCCGCACATTTGCGGCTCTTTGCTACTGCTCGCTTTTCATGCATTATACGATCAGTGAGCAATTGAGGGAGCCGGCAAATGCAGGCGAAGTCGCACCTTGCCGTGGTGGCGCCAAACGGCCAAAAGCGAGCAGTCGTTCCAGGCCGGCGTCCTAATGCAGCCTACCGCAAGCGCGAGCACCTGACCGAGACCGAGATCGAGAAGCTGATCGAGGCCGTCAAGGGTAATCGCTATGGCCACCGGGACGCCACCATGATCCTCGCCGCCTACCGCCACGGCCTCCGGGCTTCCGAGGTCTGCGATCTCTCCTGGGACGCGATCGACTTCAATGCCGCAACAATGCACGTCACGCGCAAGAAGCGTGGATTGCCCGCGACGCATCAAATTCGCGGTGACGAACTGCGCGCGTTACGGAAGCTGCATAAGGAGCAGGAGCCGAAGTCGGCATTCGTGTTCACGTCCGAACGGGGTGGCGCTCCGTTCACCAGGGATAGCTTCAACTGGATGGTGAAGCGAGCCGGCAAGAAAGCCAAGCTACCCTTCCAGGTCCACGCGCACATGATCCGGCACGCCACCGGCTACAAGCTGGCCAATGCCGGGAAGGACACAAGGTCGATCCAGGGCTACCTCGGTCACAAGGATATCCGACACACGGTTCGTTACACCGAGCTGTCGCCGACCCGATTTAAGAATCTCTGGCCGGACTGATATCGTGCACTGATATCTTCGGACAGCATGGCCGATCGTCAGCACTAGGAATGCGATCGGTGTGGAGAACGAGTTCACCACGAAGGATGCAGATCCAAGGTTGCCACTCCAGCTGCAATGTCGAGGCCAAGCTGCCCCTGCACTGACAGCGGCTGCAGCGCCACCGTACGGTCCGATCCGCCTACAAGCACGTTGGCGCCCAGACCCGCTGCAATGGACATTTCTGCTGATGCCCCCTTATAGGTACCGGTGAGCATCCCTTTGTAGCGGTTTGTCTCCGCGAACACCGCCCAGATGATCACGCTGCCGGCCGTCACACCGATGTCGAGGCCGACCCTTGTTATCGTTCCAGTATAAGCGTCATCCGGCTCACCTCGCACGCCGGCGAACAGGCAGCTGACATTGCGTTGCGAACCAACGACCAGCCCGACACCGGAGGAAAGCGAGCATGTGAGCGTCCCCACTTGGACCCGCCTCGGTTGCGCTTCCGCAGTATTTAAGACGGTCACGATCCCAGCAGTCGCAACGAATGCCGCCATGGCAAAGCCCGCGCTGACAGCCTGGGTCATCACCTTCGCAAGTTTCATTGTTGGGGCTTCACGTTGCGGCCGCGGCGCGCTAACTCGCCAATAAAGCGCGCGCGGCCGTTACAAACACGAAGAGAAACGCCAGCTGCGAACATATGCCAAGCGTGGGACGCTTGTGCATCTCGTAGGACGAATGGATCCATTCATGGAATCGTTGAACATATGCCAGGGGCTTACGCGGAAAACGCATGTGCACGAATTGAAGCCCATCCGGAAGAATGCCGGCACATGCCCCGCAAAGCAGCAGGAAATAACTCTCCTGTCTCGTAAAAAGGATAGTAGCGAGCGCGATACCAAGCGCCGCGTCGCCGCCGATTGTGAGCAGATCGGCAATGAGTGCGCGATCGTATTTCATCGCCGCCGCGATTTCAGGTTTTAGCGAGGACGATCGAAGTGGATAATCCCAATGTGGAATCGCATCCAGCAGAAAATGGCTTGCAAAGGCCAGACAGATCCCCAGCATTGGGTACTTCGGCGCGAGGCCCGCAATTGCGGCTCCGACTACTGCGTGCGTCGTAAGTGTCAAAGGCCAATTCTCAGTCGACTATAGTGCATGTACTACACGCCACGATGTATATCAAATTTGGAAGCCGGACCCCTATTCGCTCTAGATTTGCGATGTAAACGTTAATCCCCGATGGCAGTGAGCATTCGGCAGCGTGGGACCGAGAAACCACGCTGCACATCTCATCAGTCGTTTGCCATGTTTCGAGTTTAGCCGCGGAGGGTTGCCATCGGTGGGGTAAGTGAGTGTGGAGAGCAGCAAAAGCGTTCCGCACTCGCCAGTTCGGGACCTGAGGCGACTTGTAAATTCCCGATTTGGAGCCTCGCGATGTTTAAAGTGCCCGCCTATGACCCCATCGCAATTGCAATAATGAGCTTCGGTATCCTGGTAGTCGTCGCTCTGGCCTTCACTTTTTGATGGCCGTTCGGTCAAGTCGCTCGTTTCAACGAAACACGAGGGGCCAGCCCAATGGCCCTCGTGGTCCATGATTGACATCTACGCCTGTTAGCGGACGTCAATTGCTCCAATGTGTTCCGCGCAGCTGCGGCGGCGGTGGACGACGAATGTACATCGAGCCGGACCTTGTGCTGTCGTCGTATCCGCAAGCGAAAGTTCTAAGCGCGTCAGCAGCGTGACTGGTCCAATCGTGGAGCGGGTTCGTCTTCCAATCTTTCAATTTATCATCGTACTCGCGCCGGTACTGACGCAACGCTTCTAAGCCGCGCGCACATCGCTTCTCATCGATCCATATTCGCCCAAGTAGCCTCCTGGTCACATTGATGCCGTCGAGGACGTTGGACTCAGGGACCACAACGGCATCAATGCCACGGGCAGCTAGAGCCTGAAGCCGCGATCTGCCGGTTGTAAATTCTCGATGCTTGATATCGTGCGGGAAGTAGTGATCGCCGTACCTCCAGCCGTGTGCGATGCGCTTGTCGTGAAGTACCTGCGTATAGTGATCCAAGCCGACGCCGGATGCTTCGTAGTAGTCGACCAGGCGTCGCTCTCTGCCAACGCACTGGATGAACCAGATGCTGGTGGAATCAGAAACTCCGAGGTCCCATGCAGTGTGGACTCGGACCTCCTTGTTGATCTCTAGATTGGTAATGCGGCCCTCGGCCAGCATCGTCCGCATCTCTTCAGCGTAGAAAGCGCCCCTTATCGCCGCCTCGAAACTGCACTCCATTTCCTGATTGTATTGATCTTCGCTCATTTCCTTGCGGAGCGCTGCCAATTCCTCTGCAGCAAGGATGCCGCTTTCGGACGCACGTAGGATCATATGGAACCACTCAGGATCGCTTTTTGCGCTCTCGTAGAGCCGCCAAAACTCATTCTTGCCTTTGGGCGTGCCGATGAAGGTTGCCCAACCCCGACGGTCGGCCAGCATGGGGCGAACGACCTCATGCCAAACCTCAGGCTTCATGTCCGCGAACTCGTCGAGTACCACACCATCCAGATATGGCCCACGAAGCGCATCCGGATTGTCCGCGCCGTAGAGGCGGAGCATTGATCCATTCACGAGGTCGACCCGCAGCTCGGATTCATTCGGTGGCTTGGCCACTAGCGGCTCCGCGTACCGCCGCAGGTACCGCCGAGCCGTATCCTTGGCCTGATTGCGCTGCCGAAAGATAAATGCGTAGCGGCCCTCCGGCTTGCATTCATTGATGGCGCCACGAATGAGGTCGTTGAGTATTGCAACCGTCTTACCGGCGCGCCGATGGCATACCAGAGCCGACCAACGCTGTTTTCGACGATGGAAGGGCCTGAACTGGTCGCGCGGCCTGTATTTGATTTGGATGATTTTGTGCTCACTCATGGCAGTTACTCGCTTCATCGCCTTCCCAGCCCACCCAGACGGTACTGACCGTGCCGGTGTTGTGCTGATCGACCTTTTCTAGCCACAGGCCGGCCAACTTGGCCTTTGCGGTAATCGCGCTGACGGCGGC
>JASHXX010000282.1 GCA_030043335.1 Xanthobacteraceae bacterium | reverse complement strand
TCTCGAATCAATCCCCCGGCGCAATTTCTTCGCAATGCGCCCGCAACGAAGCGGGGATGCGCCGAAGGCGGTGCAACATCGCCGGGGCAAGAACTATGTCGCCCCTTTCGCATCGGACAGGCTGAGCGAAACGCCATGACTGCCAAGACCGCCCCGAAGACCGCATTGAAGATGGCCGGCAGGCCGGTGGCGCCGGTCGCGCCGGTGGCAGAACCTTCCGAGACGCCGTTTTATATCACCGCGACGCAGCCGACGACGCGCCCGCCGCGCGCGCTCAAATATGGCGACAGCTTCGTCGTGTTCGACCGCCGCGGCGATATCGCGGCGCTGCCGCGCGGCTCGGCCGGCTTGTTCCACCACGACACGCGCTACCTGTCGCGTCTGGAACTGCTGGTGAACGGCATGCCGCCGCTCTTGCTCGGCTCCAATCTGCGCGACGACAACTCGGCGTTCATCGTCGATCTGACCAATCCCGATCTGATCGCCGATCAGCGCGTCGTGCTGGAGAAGGACACCGTGCACATCCTGCGCACGATCTTCCTGTGGCGTGACATCGCCTACCAGCGGTTCGGCGTGCGCAATTACGGCGGCGGCGCGGTCGATTTGCAGCTGTCGTTTCTGTTCGGCAGCGATTTCGCCGACCTGTTCGAGGTGCGCGGCGCGCATCGCGAGCGCCGTGGCACCGCCAGCGCCAGGCTGCACGGCGACGATCAGGTTCTCTTGAGCTATCACGGGCTCGACCACAAGGTACGGCGCACGGCGCTGACCTTCGATCCGCGGCCGCAGCGGCTGACGATCGAGTCTGCGGTCTATACCCTGCATCTTGAGCCGGGCGAGATGCAGCCGCTGTTCCTGACGGTCGGTTGCGAGCAGACCGAGACGCGGCCGGCGCCGTTCCGGCGCAGCCTCGCCGCGGCGCGCCGCCAGATGCGCGACGCCACCCGCCATCAGACCTCGGTCCAAACCTCGAACGACCTCTTCAACGAGATGCTGTGCCGCTCGGCCGCCGATCTCGAGATGCTGATGACCGACACGCCGCAGGGCCGCTACCCTTATGCCGGCATTCCCTGGTTCTCGACGACGTTCGGCCGCGACGGCCTGATCACGGCGCTGCAGATGCTGTGGTGGCGCCCGCATGTGGCGCGCGGCGTGCTGCGCCGGCTTGCCGCCTATCAGGCCAAGACCACCGACCCGCTCGCCGACGCGCAGCCCGGCAAAATCCTGCACGAGATGCGCGGCGGCGAGATGGCGGCGCTGCACGAGGTCCCGTTCGGGCTGTATTACGGCAGCGTCGATTCGACGCCGCTCTTCGTCCTCCTTGCCGGGCTCTATGCCGAACGCACCGGCGACCGGAAAACGATCGAGGAGCTGTGGCCGGCGATCGAGGCGGCGCTGGGCTGGATGGATGGCCCCGGCGATCCCGACGGCGACGGCTTTATTGAATACCAGCGCACCAGCGAGCACGGCCTCGCCAACCAGGGCTGGAAGGACGCCTATGACGCGATCTTCCATGCCGACGGGCGATTGGCTCAAGGCGCGATCGCGCTCGCCGAGGTTCAGGGTTATGCCTACGCCGCCAAGCGCATGTTGGCGCGCTGCGCGCTCAGGCTTGGCCGCGACGAGCGCGCGCACAAGCTTGAGGCCGAAGCCGCCCGCCTCGCCGAAAGCTTCGAACGCGCGTTCTGGTGTCCCGAGATCGACACCTATGCGCTCGCGCTCGACGGCAACAAGGAGCCCTGCCGCGTGCGCACCTCGAACGCCGGGCAGGTGCTGTTCAGCGGCATCGCCGCGCCGGAGCGCGCCGCGCGCGTCGCCAACGGCCTGTTGCAAACCAACTTCTTCACCGGCTGGGGCATCCGCACCGTGGCGCGCGGCCAAGCCCGCTACAATCCGATGTCGTATCACAACGGATCGATCTGGCCGCACGACAACGCGCTGATCGGGCTCGGGCTCGCGCGCTATGGCCACAAGCAGGCAGTCGAGACTCTGTTCGCCGGCCTGTTCGGCGCCGGAACCTATATGGATCTGCGCCGGCTGCCGGAGCTGTTCTGCGGCTTCCCGCAGCAGCGCGGCCACGGGCCGACGCTCTATCCGGTAGCCTGCTCGCCGCAGGCCTGGGCGAGCGCTGCCACGTTCACGCTGCTTGAGGCCTCGCTGGGTCTCGAATTCGACCCGTTCCAGGGCGAAATCCGGCTCTGCAATCCGCGGCTGCCGCCGTTCCTCGACGAGGTCACGGTGCGCGACCTGCAGCTTGGCGCATCGCGCGTCGATCTGCGCGTGCGGCGGCACAGCGGCAGCACCGTTTCGCTCGACGCGCCGCGGATCAATGGCGGGATCCGGATTTCGGTCGTCTACTCTTCATAAATTGCACAAATTGCGCCGAATTCGGTGCGGTTTCCGCCGACCTCTCGCCGCGCTCCAAACTGGGCCTTGGCGTGGAACCAGTGGGACTTTCCCGGGCTTTAAAGGGTGGGCTCACACCTGATGCGGGAGGCGGCATATGCACGGGAAAAACCGGCCGGCAATGGCGGCAGCGGTGCTGTTCGCGCTCGCCGTCGCGGCCACGATTGCGCTTGCCGAGAACGGCGCGCCGGCCAACACCAACCCGGCGGGAAGCAATCCGGTAACGCCGGAGGTGACGATCCTCAACAAGCACGAGGTCGAGGGCATCCTCGGCCGCGAGGTGCGCAGTGCGACTGACGAGAATATGGGCCGCATCGTCGACGTGCTCGTCGACCGCGGCGGCCAGGTGCGCGCCGCAATCATCGATTTCGGCGGTTTCCTCGGCCTCGGCAGCCGCAAGATCGCGGTCGACTGGGCGGCGCTGCATTTTCCCGCTCCGGGCAAGGCCGGAGCGCGGATCGCGCTCGAACTGACCCGCGACCAGGTCAAAGCCGCGCCCGAGTACCAGGAAGGCAAGCCGGTGGTCGTGCTCGGCGCGCTCGGCAAGCTTGAGCCGCTGCCTGAATAGCAACATCGCCGGAGAGTGTCCTGGCTGCGGAACCACTATGCCGCCTCGGCGACAGGCCGGACCGAACGCGTGGGTTTGCGGAGGAGCCCACGCCGCCGCCGCGCGAGCAACCGGACGGGAGCGAGCCGCCACTCGCGCCATCGGCGCGCAGCTTGCGCGGCCTCGATTGGTTCATCTTTTTCGTCGCCGATGTGCAGACCGGCTTCGGCCCGTTCGTCTCGGTCTATCTCACCACGCAGAAATGGACGCAGATCGACATCGGCCTCGTCCTCTCCGCCGCCGGCTTCGTCTCTCTGATCGGCCAGATGCCGGGTGGCGCGCTGGTCGATGCCGCGCGCTCGGAACGCCGCGTCGCCGGCATCGCCATCGTCGCGATCTGCCTCAGCGCGCTCGGCTATGCGGCGGTGCCGATTTTTCCCTTGGTGCTGTCGGCGGCGGTCGCGCATTCGCTGGCGAGCTGCGTGCTCGGTCCGGCGATCGCGGCGATCAGCCTCGGTCTCGTCGGCCATGCCGCGATCAGCGAGCGGCTGGGACGCAATGCGCGCTTTGCCGCGGTCGGCAACGGGCTTGCGGCCGCCGCCATGGGCGGCGTCGGCTTTATCTCGCCGCGCGCGGTTTTCATCGTCATCGTGCTGCTGCTGGTGCCGGCGTTGCTGGCGCTGCGCGCGATCGCCGCGAGCGAGATCGACCCCGAGCGCGCCCACTGCGCGCCGCCGCGCCGGCACGCCACGAAGCGGCCGATCAAGCCCGGCGACCTGATGCACAGCCGGCCGCTTCTCATCTTTGCCGCCTGTCTTCTTCTGTTCCATCTCGCCAACGCGGCGATGCTGCCGTTGATGGGCAGCGTCGTGACCATGCGCTCAGGCCGCTGGGCGACACTTTTGATCGCCGCCTGCATCGTCGTGCCGCAGCTCCTCGTCGCCGCGCTGTCGCCGTGGATCGGCCGCAAGGCGCAGAGCTGGGGCCGCCGGCCGCTGCTGCTTCTCGGCTTTGCCGCGCTGCCGCTTCGCGGCGTTCTTTTTGCGGTCGTGATTAATCCGGAGCTCCTGGTCGTCGTCCAGCTCCTCGACGGCGTCACCGCGGCGGTATTCAGCGTCATGGTGCCGCTCGTCGTCGCCGACCTCACCCGCGGCACCGGCCGGTTCAATCTCGGCCAGGGCATCGTCGGCACCTTTGTCGGCATCGGCGCTTCGCTAAGCGCGACGCTCGCCGGCTATCTCAGCGACCATTTCGGCAGCGCGTCGGCATTCTCCGGCCTGGCCGCGATCGCGCTCGTCGGCCTCGGCCTGGTGTGGCAGTTGATGCCGGAGACGCGGCCGGCGGTGGCGGATGAGGATTCGTAGTCGGCTTCAGCGCAGCCCGGAGTGAGTGAAACGGAATCCCGCGGCCTTTCGGCCGGATCACGTTCCTGATCGCTTTTCGTCTCAGGCCGTGTCTTGCAGGATCGCGATCATGCGGTCGATCACCTGATCCGCAGTCGATCCCGGCGGAAATGTGATTGTTTGCTCCGGATCATCCTTCCAGTATCGGTCGGGGTGTTTTTTCTGACCGGCGAGCCGAAAGATGCCATTTTCGGATTCGATTGTCCAAAATCTCATGCCGCGCTCGAACGCTGACCAGCTGCTGACACCGGCATACTTCAGCAAGACAGGCGGTTGCCATTCACTTCTGCGCAGCATGGGTACAATCGGGTTGCCCCGCGCGAATGTAGCCTGCAGCGCTTGTCGTACCCCTTCGACGTTCGATGCCGAGACCACCGCCACCGGTTCGACCCCACGATAAAATCCCTCCTCCATTTTTCCCATGGTTGGCAGGTAGACCGTGCCTTCC
>JASHXX010000281.1 GCA_030043335.1 Xanthobacteraceae bacterium | reverse complement strand
AAGTCGCATCGGCCGGCGGCGCCGCCGCGCCGAACGCCGCTGCGGCGCCCGCGCCCAGTCTCAGTCTGCTGCAGATCTTTGCCCCGGCGCAGCCGGCGACGCCGACCACGCCGGGCGCCCCGGCAGCGAGCCCATTGGCGCCGACCCCGCCGCCGAAGCCGCTCGGGCTCGTCGGGACGTTCGGCGAATATCTGCGCGCCGTCGGCGACGTCGTCCATTCTGGGTCGGTGCGCTCGTCGGCGCTGGTCGACAACACCGACTTTTATATGGTGCCGCTGACGCAGGAGACGCTGCGGCCCGGGACCGTTTACGCCGATCCGTATGGTCACGTCCTGATGCTGGTCGAGCGCGTGCCGGAGACCAATGGCTCGGCCGGCGTCTTCCTTGCCGTCGATGCCGAACCCGACGGGACTGTGACGCGCAAGCGCTTCTGGCGCGGCAATTTCCTGTTCGTGCACGATCCCGCGCTCGGCAGCCCCGGCTTCAAGCGCTTCCGGCCGATCGTGCGCGAGAACGGCGCGCTACGGCGGCTGACCAACAAGGAAATCGCCAAGAACCCGCAATACGGCGATTTCTCGCTCGAGCAGTCGCAGCTCAGCGCCGAGGAGTTCTACGATCGCATGGACGAAGTGATGTCGCCCGAGCCGCTCGATCCGCTGCGCGCGATGCAGGCGGCGATCGCGGCGCTCGAGGAGCAGGTGCGGACCCGCGTCGTTGCCGTCGAGAACGGGCGAAAATTCCAGTCGAGCGGGCGCGGCGACGCCGACATGCCGAACGGCCCGTCGATCTTCGAGACCACCGGCGCGTGGGAAGATTTCTCGACGCCGGCGCGCGATTTTCGCCTGCTGATCGCGATCGATGTGGTGCGCGGCTATCCGGACCGCGTCGCGCGGCGGCCCGAGCGCTATGCGATTGCGAATGGCAAGAGCGCCGCCGACGTCAAGGCGCAGTTGCAGAGCGCGCTCGCCGCTGAGCTTGCGGCGCGCAAGTTCTCCTATACCCGCAGCGACGGCTCGGCGTGGACGCTCACGCTCAAGGACGTGGTCGACCGCGAGGCCGAACTCGAGATGGCCTACAACCCGAACGACTGCGTCGAGCTGCGCTGGGGCGCGCCGGAGGAGAGCGAAGAGACCGCGACCTGCAAGCGGCATGCGCCGGCGGCGCAGCGCGCCAAGATGACGGAATACCGCACCTGGTTCCGCGAACGCCATTGGCCGCACGTTTAGCCGGCGCTACCCCACGCTGGCCCCCGACCGATCCCGAAGCGATCGCTGAACGCCATCGAGCGATGCTGTCATTGCTCGATACGCAGTCGGGAGATCTGAAGGCGCGGGTTGCGCTCGACCGGCTGGTGCGCGAGAAGTTCCAGCCGCTTTCCGGAACCAGCCCTTGAAGCTTGCCGTCATGGACCTGGATCATTTGACGTGGCCGTTTTTTGATTCCGACTGTGTTGAATTGGCACATGGTTCTGATCGCTGGGCGCATGCCGAGCTCGGCGAATTCGAAGAAAACGAGGGCGGCGACGGCGCGGCCGCGCGGCAGATCTTTGAACGGTTGGCGAACGCCGGTTGGTTGCGCGGCAGCCTGCCGCTGCCAACGGCGCGACACAACAACAAGATCAGTCTGCGCCACGTCAGCCTGATGCGCGAGATCAGCGCCTTCTCGTCGGCAATCGCCGATGTTGCGCTGTCCGAGCCGTGGCTTGGCATTCTTCCGATCGCGCTCTACGGCTCGCGCGAGCTGCAGGAGGAGCTGCTGCCAGGCTATCTTTCCGGTCGGCTGCTGCCAGCCTTTGCGCTGTCGGAGCCCGGCGCCGGCTCCGACGCGTCTGCGATCACGACGGCGGCCTATCGCGACGGCGACGATTACATCATTAACGGCCGCAAGACCTGGACCTCAAATGCCGGTCTGGCCGACCTCTATGTCGTGTTCGCCCGGGTCGAAGGGAAGCCGGGCGCCGACGGAATTTCGGCGTTCGCGATCGACGGCGGCGACGGCGGCATCGTGCTTGAACAACGGCTTGCGGTCTTGCCGCCGCACACGGTCGGGACCTGGACGCTGAAGGATTGCAAGGTGCCTTCGCGGCGGCTGATCGGCGGAGTGGGGCAGGGCTTCAAGATCGCCATGCGTGCGCTCGAGCTGTTCCGCCCCACGGTCGGCGCCGCCACATTGGGCTTCGCGCGGCGCGCCATGGCGGAGACGATTGAACGGAGCCTCGAGCGCACCGCTTTCAGCAAGCCAATATCGGAGCATCAGCTTATCCAGGGCAAGCTCGCCGACATGGCGGTGGGCATGGACGCCGCTGCACTGCTGGTCTATCGCGCCGCCTGGCAGCACGACGCCACCGAGCAAAGCATTCCGTGCGAGCCCGCGATCGCCAAGCTGTATTCGACGGAGGTTGCTTTTGAGATCATCGATCAGGCGCTGCAGATTTTCGGCGGGCTCGGCGTCGTTCGCGGCACGACCGTCGAGCGGCTGTTTCGGCATTCCCGGGCATTTCGCATCTTCGATGGAACGAGTGAGATTCAACAACTGATCATAGCGCGGAGCCTGCTGCAGAACCGATAAGCGGCAGCTCAAACGCGGTCTGCGGCGAGGTCCGCCGCCTGGTCGCTGTCGCGAAGCGGGCCCAACGCATTGTTTCGCCCGACGGCCTTTTTTCCGAACCACTTTTTCCGCATGGCCTCCCGCACCAAGGCGCCGACACCGGGCGAGTAGGGTCGGCCTCTGACGGTGACCAGGTTGACGCGCCGCCAGAATTCCGGCTCGACGACCGGAAGCGCTACTACGCCGGGATGCTTGACGGCGTTCTCCGGCATGAAGGCAAAATCCCAGCCCGGCCGCGACCATGGCCAGGGTCCGGTCATCGCGTTCGCTCCAATATGTCGGCGTGCAGGTAACGCCCTTTTCCCTGAGGATATGGTCGGCGTAGCCAATTCATGCGATGAATGTAGCGCTCGCAATTCAATTCCTTCATCGGATAGCGGCCCTGATTGGCGAGCCGGTGCCCGTCATGGACGGCGATGGCCATCTGCTCGTTGAACAGCGGAAGCGCATGAGTTCGCTCATCCACCTCCTCGCCGGGCAGTGCGTAGATCGCGACCTCGAGATCGCGCTCGAGCAGCCGGGCACGCAGGTCTTTGGCGCTGGCGTCGCATAGCCGCAGTTCAAGCCCTCTATGTCTGGTCTGCAGCGCAGCGATGAGATCGACGATTTCGATTGGCGATATCGTACTCATGATGCCGAGTTTGAGCGGCACTTTGTTCATCTGGCTCGGCCTCCGAGCGGCCCCTGTAGCGTTTGATCCCACAGCCGGCATGAGCCTGCTTCGGCCCGTGGTGTGCTAGAGTGCAGTGCACTTGGTGGTCTATGTCAGGAGGAGACGATGACCGCATTTAACGCCGTGCGTTTCCGCGTAAAGCCTGGACATGATCAAAAATTCCTCGATGCTCACAAAAACATCAACTGGCCCGGCCTCAAACACGCCCACATGATAAAGACGGGGGACCACAGCTATTGCGTGATTGCTGAATGGGCCGACATGGAATCGCTCGCGAAGGCGCGCGCGAACATGATCGCAACCCTGGATTCATTTGCTCTGAGACCGGAATCCTGGATCGTTTTTGGCTAGAGTTTTTCCGCCGTGATTCTCCGGCTGGGAGGAGCGGAGAGCGATGAAGGCATCGAAGTTTTCGGAGGCGCAGAAGGCGTTCATTCTGAAGCAGGGTGCTGACGGGATGCCGGTGGCGGATATTTGCCGCAAGGCCGGGATCAGCCAGGCGACCTATTTCAATTGGAAGAAGAAGTACGATGGCTTGCTGCCGAGCGAGATGCGGCGGCTGAAGCAGCTCGAGGACGAGAACAACAAGCTGCGGAAGGTTGTGGCTGATCTGAGCCTGGACAAGGAGATGCTGCAGGACGCGCTCCGCCGAAAGCTTTGAAGCCTGTCCGCAAGCGCAAGCTCGTTGATGAGATGCGCGGCGACTGGGATGTATCGATCCGGCGAGCATGTCGTGTGTTTCTGCTGGACACAT
>JASHXX010000031.1 GCA_030043335.1 Xanthobacteraceae bacterium | reverse complement strand
ACGATCGGTCCCTTGTCCGGCGCGGTGCCGAGGATGCGCACCGAGTTGATCTCGCGCAGGCGCTCGTGGGCGTAGCGCATCAGGCCGGCCTCATGGCTGCGGATCCGCGCCTTGCCGACCGAGGCGACATAGTCGAGCGCGGCGCCGAGCCCGATCGCCTGCACGATAGGCGGCGTGCCGGCCTCGAATTTGTGCGGCGGCTCGCCATAGCTGATGCGGTCCTCGAACACCTCGCGGATCATCTCGCCGCCGCCGTTGAACGGCGGCATCGCGGCCAGGTGCGCGTATTTGCCGTAGAGCACGCCGATGCCGGTCGGGCCATAGAGCTTGTGGCCGGTGAAAGCGTAGAAGTCGCAGTCGATGTCGCGGACATCGACATCAGCATGCACCGCCGCCTGGGCGCCGTCGATCACGACCGGCACGCCGTGGGCGTGAGCGATGCGGGTAACCTCCTTCACCGGCACCAAGGTGCCAAGCATGTTCGACATATGGGTGACGGCGACGATCCTAGTGCGCGGGCCGATCAGCTTCGCGAACTCGTCTAGGAGGAAGCGGCCCTCGTCGTCGACCGGCGCCCATTTGATCACCGCGCCCTGGCGCTCGCGCAGGAAATGCCAGGGCACGATGTTGGAGTGGTGCTCCATGATCGAAAGCACGATCTCGTCGCCCGGCTTGATCCGCTCGCGGCCGAACGTGTAGGCGACCAGGTTGATCGCCTCGGTGGCGTTGCGGGTGAAGACGATCTCCTCCTTGCGCCCGGCATTGACGAACGCGGCAACCTTCTCGCGCGCGCCCTCGTACGCCTCGGTCGCCTCGTTGGCGAGGTAGTGCAGCCCGCGATGCACGTTGGCGTATTGCGAGGTGTAGGCTTGATTGAGGCGATCGAGCACCGCCTGAGGCTTCTGCGCCGAGGCGGCGTTGTCGAGATAGGTGAGCGGCTTGCCGTAGACCTTGGTGGCGAGGATCGGGAAATCCGCGCGGATGCGGCCGACGTCGTAGGCGCCGTTGCTGACGGCCGGGTGCATCACGAGCCCCGCGCCTTGAGCCAGGCGGCGACCGCCTCCATCAGCGCCTCGCGCAGGCCGGCGTGCTCGATGCCTTCGACGGCCTCGCCGAGGAAGGCCTGGATCAGCAGCGCTTCGGCTTGCGCCGCCGGAATGCCGCGCGCCATCAGGTAGAATTTCAGCTCCTCGTCGAGCGCGCCGGCGGTCGCGCCGTGGCCGCACTGCACGTCGTCAGCGAAGATCTCGAGTTCCGGCTTGTTGTCGGCCTCGGCGCGCTCGGAGAGAAGGAGCGCCTGCGTCATCATCTTGGCGTCGGTCTTCTGCGCGCCGGGCTTAACGATGATGCGGCCCTGGAATACGCCATGGGCCTCGCCGTCGAGCACGGTCTTGAACACTTCCCGGCTCTGGCAGCCGCGGGCGATATGGGTGGCGACGAGCGTGGTGTCGGCGTGCTCCTTGCCCTTGACGAGGGTTGCGCCGCGAATGCCGGCGACGGTATCCTCACCGTCGAAATTGAGGAACAGCTGGTTGCGTACCACGGCGCCGCCGGTCGTAAAGGTGAAGGTGTTGAACCGCGCCCTGGCGCCGATCGCGGCGGCGAGCGTGGAGACGTGCAGCGCCTGCGTCCCCTCGCCGATGATCTTGACGTGATCGACATGAGCGTTGTCGCCGACGAAGAGCTCGAGCGCGGCGTTGACCTGATAATCGCTGCCCGGCGGCCCTTCGTGCGTCTCGACCAGCATCGCCCGCGCGCCCTCCTGGACGACGGCGAGCGAACGCACAAAGGTAGCGGCCGGGTTTTCCGAGGCAACGAAAATGAGATGCAGCGGCCGCTCGATCGTCGCGCCGGGGGCGACGGCGACCACCGCGCCGTCGCCCATCAGGGCGGTGTTGAGCGCGACGGCGACGTCGCCTGCCGGCGCGAGCTTGCCGAGATGCGCGCTCAGCGCCGGATCCTCCTCGGCGA
Organism: Xanthobacteraceae bacterium; assembly: GCA_030043335.1. Lineage (GTDB taxonomy): Bacteria > Pseudomonadota > Alphaproteobacteria > Rhizobiales > Xanthobacteraceae > BOG-931. The sequence goes on along the minus strand of JASHXX010000031.1, from coordinate 2,857 downwards.
GTGCGGCAGCGAGCGATTTGATGGTCAGGCCCGGCTCCAGCGCCGCGGTATCGGAAAGTTCCGGCACGAATGCGCCGTCGACGAACACGAGCCGGCGGCTCTCGACGTCGCCGAGCATGGCGCCGGCAGTCTTGGCCCGCGCCTTGGCGGCGGCATCGGGCGCCGCCGCCAGCGGCTTGGCCTCGCGCATCAGCGCGCGCAGATCGGTATATTTCCATTCCTCGACGCGGCGATGCGGCAGGCCGGCTTTGGCGAAGAGGTCGAACGCCGCGGCCCGCTGCGCGTCGACCGCCTCCCCGCCGGGAAGCCGCGACCGCGCCTCAATGAACGCCTGCGCCAGGCCGGTCTCCGCCGCGGTCTTGATCACGCTCACGCCAGCCATGGCATTCATCGGTGTTCGCTTCGCGGCGCCGCCGGGCGGGGCCTAGGCCGCGACCTCCTCCTGATACTCGGCATAGCCGCGCGCCTCGAGCTCGACCGCGAGCTCCTTGCCGCCGGTCCGCACGATCCGCCCGCGCGAGAGCACATGCACGACGTCGGGCACGATATAGTTGAGGAGCCGCTGGTAATGGGTGATGACGAGAAAGGCGCGCGTCGGCGAGCGCAGCCGGTTGACGCCGTCGGCGACGATCTTGAGCGCATCGATGTCGAGGCCGGAATCGGTCTCGTCGAGCACGGCGAGCCGCGGCTCGAGCAGCGCCATCTGCAGGATCTCGTTGCGCTTCTTCTCGCCGCCGGAGAAGCCGACATTGACCGCGCGGCGCAGCATTTCCTGGTCGATGCCGAGCTTTTTCGCGACCTCGCGCACCTTTTTCAGGAACTCCGGCGTGGACAATTCGGCCTCGCCGCGCTTCTTGCGCTGGGCGTTGAGCGCGGTGCGCAGGAACGTCATGGTGGCGACGCCAGGAATCTCCAGCGGATATTGGAAGGCAAGGAACAGGCCGGCGGCGGCGCGCTCGTCGGGCTCCAGGTCGAAGATGTTCTTGCCGTCGAACAGCACCTCGCCCTGCGTCGGCTCATAATCCTTCTTGCCGGCGAGCACATAGGCGAGCGTCGATTTGCCGGAGCCGTTCGGCCCCATGATCGCGTGCACCTCGCCCGCGTTCACCGCAAGGTCGAGGCCCTTGAGGATTTCCTTGCCGTCGATCTCGACGTGAAGATTTTTGACTTCAAGCAGCGCCATCACAGCTCAACCTTTTTGTCGGGCCTATCGTCGCGGACGTCGAGGCGGACTCATCCGACCGAGCCTTCGAGCGAGACCGAGATCAGCTTCTGCGCCTCGACCGCAAACTCCATCGGCAATTGCTGCAGCACGTCCTTGACGAAGCCATTGACGACCAGCGCGGTCGCCTCCTCGGCCGACAGTCCGCGCTGCCGGCAATAGAACAGCATCTCCTCGGAGATCTTCGAGGTGGTCGCCTCGTGCTCGAACACGGTCGAGGCGTTCTTCGCCTCGATATAGGGCACGGTATGCGCGCCGCAGTGCTCGCCGATCAGGAGCGAATCGCAATTGGTGAAGTTGCGCGCGCCGGAAGCGCGGCGGTGCGCGGTGACGAGGCCGCGATAGGTGTTGTTAGAATGCCCGGCGGCGATGCCCTTGGAGATGATGCGGCTGGTGGTGTTCCTGCCGAGATGCAGCATCTTGGTGCCGGAATCGACCTGCTGGTAGCCGTTGGAGATCGCGATCGAATAGAACTCGCCGCGCGAATTATCGCCGCGCAGAATGCAGCTCGGATATTTCCAGGTGATCGCCGAGCCGGTCTCGAGCTGGGTCCAGGAGATCTTGGCGTTGTTGCCGCGGCAGTCGCCACGCTTGGTGACGAAATTGTAGACGCCGCCGCGGCCGGCCGCGTCGCCCGGATACCAGTTCTGGATCGTCGAATATTTGATCTCGGCGTCGTCGAGCGCGATCAGCTCGACCACCGCGGCGTGGAGCTGGTTCTCGTCGCGCACCGGCGCGGTGCAGCCTTCGAGGTAGCTGACGTAAGCGCCCTTGTCGGCGATGATCAGCGTGCGCTCGAACTGGCCGGTATTGCGCTCATTGATGCGGAAATAGGTCGAAAGCTCCATCGGGCAGCGCACGCCCGGCGGCACGTAGACGAACGAGCCGTCGGAGAACACCGCCGAGTTGAGCGTGGCGAAGAAATTGTCGCTCACCGGCACCACGGTGCCGAGATATTTCCTGACCAGCTCGGGATGCTTTTGCAGCGCCTCCGAGATCGGCATGAACAGCACGCCGGCTTTGGCGAGCTCGGCCTTGAAGGTGGTGGCGACCGAGACCGAGTCGAACACCGCATCGACGGCGACCCGGCCATAGCCGTTGCCGGCCTCGGTCTCGCCCTCTTCGGCCGCCGGCTTCTGAATGCCAAGGAGCGCCTCGCGCTCGCGCAGCGGAATGCCGAGCTTCTCGTAGGTGCGCAGGATCTCCGGATCGATCTCGTCGAGCGACTGCGGCGCCTTCTTCGGCGCGGCGTAGTAATAGATGTCCTGGTAGTTGATCGGCCCGTATTCGACCTTGGCCCATTTCGGCTCGTGCATGGTCAGCCAGCGCCGGTAAGCGTCGAGCCGCCACGCCAGCATCCATTCGGGCTCGTTCTTCTTCGCCGAGATGAAGCGGATCGTGTCCTCGGACAAGCCCTTCGGGGCTTTCTCCGATTCGATCAGCGTCTCGAAGCCATATTTGTATTGGTCAACGTCGATCCGCCGGACCTGATCGACGGTCTCTTGCACTGCCGGCATTCGTCCCTCCGCTCACGGTTTCAAGGACCGCGGGTTGGATTTGTCGGTTATGGTCGGTCGGTGTTCGGTTCCGGTTCGCCCTGTGATGAAAGTCGCCCTGCGAATTCGTTCGCTCGCA
>JASHXX010000280.1 GCA_030043335.1 Xanthobacteraceae bacterium | reverse complement strand
CCTCGACCTCGTGACCCTCGACGTCGATCGACACGAAGTCGATCGGCGCAGGCGCATGGACCTCTTCGAGCACTTGATCGAGCGTGCGTGTCGGAACGTCGATCGCTCCCTGCGCGGCGACGCCGGTTACCACCAGGTCAGGCCTGAGCGAGGAATGCGGCCCCAGAAGATGGAGCCGCACCATGCCGCCAGCTCTGGCCGGCGACGAACAGGCTGCCGCAACAACGTGGGCGCGACGCATCCGGCGCAGTTCTTCGGCGAGGTCGGGCTGCGGTTCGACGAGGACTCCGGTCCAGCCGGCCTGCTCGAACTGCCAGGTTTGTGACCCGGTTTGCGGCGCGTTGGCGCCGACCCCCACGAAGTAGCCGGCGGGCGAGGGCCCGAAGAATTCAGCCTTGAGCCGATCTTCGACCTGATACGGAAACACGGTGCGCATCGGCGGCTCAATCCCGCACCGACGCCTTCGCTGGCTGCGCGCGCTCGACGATTGCGGTGGTCGAGTGACCGGGTACCAGGTCGACGAGAATGACGTGGCCGCCGGCTGCCTCGACGAAGTCGCGGCCGACCACCTCCTCGCGCCGATAGTCGGCGCCCTTGACCAGCACCGCCGGGCGCACGCGCTCGATCAATTCGAGCGGCGTATCCTCGTCGAACACGACGACCATATCGACCGCTTCGAGCGCGGCAAGCACTTCGGCGCGGCCTTCGGCGGGATTAAGCGGCCGGCCCTTGCCCTTGAGGCGGCGCGCCGAGGCGTCGCTGTTGAGCCCGAGCACGAGCCGGTCGCAGGCCGCGCGCGCCTCGGCCAACAGCCTGATATGGCCGCGATGCAGGATATCGAAGCAGCCATTGGTGAAGCCGATCCGCAGCCCGTGGCGGCGCCAGTCGGCGAGCCGTTCGTCGAGGACCGACCAGTCGAACACGATTTTCTCTTCCGGTGCCAGCGAGGCGGCGGGCAGGATACGGTGGCGCAATTCGCCCAGCGACACCGTCGCGGTGCCGCGCTTGCCGACCACGACCGCGGCGGCGGCATTGGCGGCGCGCATTGCGGCCTCGTAGGGCGCCCGCATCGCCAGCAGCACCGCCATCACCGCGGCGACGGTGTCGCCGGCCCCCGACACGTCGCGCACCTTGACCGGATAGGCGGAAATGTGGACCGGCGCCGCGCCCTCGACGTGAAGGGTCATCCCTTCCTCGCTGCGGGTCACCAGTACCGCCTCGCTGCCGATCATGCGCGCGAGCTCGGCGGCGGCTTCTGCGATCTCGGCCTCGGTCGCGACCGGACGGAGCACGGCGGCGGCAAGCTCCTTGCTATTCGGCGTGATCAGCGTGGCGCCGCGATAGACTCGGTAGTCACGGCCTTTCGGATCGACGATCACCGCTTTGCCGAGCTGCCGCGCCGCCGCGATGATGGCGCGGATCACGCGCTCGGTGAGCGTGCCCTTGGCATAGTCGGAGAGGACCACCGCGCCGACGTCCGGCAGCGCCGCCTCGGCGTGCGCAATGATCGAATTTTGGCTCGCTTCGCTCGCCGGAGCGGGCGTTTCCCAATCGGCCCGCATCAAATGCGTTGAATGGTGCTCGGAGACGAAGCGGACCTTGCGCGTGGTTTGGCGCGCCGGGTCGATGACGAGATGCGGGATGATCGAGCCTTTGAGCTTGGCGAGCGCGTCGGTCAGGACCAGGCCGGGGCCGTCATCGCCGATCAGGCCGACGAAAATACAGCGTGCGCCGAGGGCGGCGATGTTGCGGGCAACATTGCCGGCGCCGCCGATCTCGATCGCGTTGTGCCGGACCGCGAGAACCGGCGTCGGCGCCTCCGGCGAAATGCGCGTGACTTCGCCGTAGACGAAGTCGTCGAGCATGACGTCGCCGACGCAGAGAACGGTCTGCCTCGAAACGAGCTTGAGGGCTTCTTCGAAATCGAACATGCCCGATGCCGCCAGGCCGGCCTCCGAGGTGACGCCCGTTCACCGGTAGCGATCGGGGCGATCGAGATACCCGGCGACGTAGCGCTTGACTGCCGCTTCGAGCGGCAGGAAGTCGCCATTATATCCGGCGCGGCGCAGATTGCTGATCTCGGCTTGGGTGAAATCCTGGAAGCTGTCGCGCATCGGAGCCGGCATGTCGATATACTCGATCAACGGCTCGCGGCCGAGTGCCGCGAACAAGGCGCCGATGAGGTCGCGGAAGCTGCGCGCCGTGCCGGTGCCGACGTTGAAAATACCGGAAACCGCCGGTGTTTCGATCAGCCAACCCATCACGGCGACGACGTCGTCGACATAGATGAAATCGCGTTTCTGGTCACCGTCGGCGACTTCGGGGTGAAGCGACTTGAACAGCCGAATCGGCTTGCCGCTCTTGGCGCGGTCGAAGCCCTTGGCGATCAGGCTCATCATCTCGCCCTTGTGGTACTCGTTGGGGCCGAAGACGTTGAAGAATTTCAGCCCCGCCCATTGCGGCGGCAGCTTGTCCTTGCGCGCGGCGCGCTCGACGACGGCAAGATCGAACAGATGCTTGCTCCAGCCGTAGAGGTTGCGCGGCCGCAGCCGCTTGAGCGCGCCATTTGCCCATTCGTCGGAATAGCCCGCCCTCCCGTCGCCATAAGTCGCGGCCGAGGAAGCGTAGATGAACGGCGTGCGTGTCGCCGCCGACCACTCGAGCAAACGCAGCGGCAGCCGGAAATTGGTTTCGATGATGAGATCGCCGTCGGTCGCGGTCGTCGCGGAAACGGCGCCCAGATGCACGATACCGTCGAGCTTGCGGCCGTCGAGCCAATGCGGCAAATCCGCCGGCGGCACGAAGTCGGCAAGCTGCCGGCTGGCGAGATTGCGCCATTTGCCGGAATCGCCGAGGCGGTCGCTCACGGCAACGGCAATACCGCCGGCCTCATTGAGGCTGGCGATCAGGTTAGACCCGATGAACCCCGCCCCGCCGGTAATCAACAACATTCGAAGCCATCGCGATTGACTTAAATCGCCCCGGCCCCCTTTGCCTTAGTCTAGCGCGCTGCGCAACACTGCATGGCCAGACAGCATGAATCTGGCAATCTGTCCGGCGAACGGCGACAATCAGGCGGCTTGGCATCAGCATAAAAATGAATGATAGTTCAGATATAAGCCAGCCGCCAGTTTTGGCGAGGAAAGAGCGCGCCGATGAGGGGCTGGCCGGGGAAGTTCCCGACGCGGAAGGGATGAATCGCAGCGCAATCCTGATCGTGCCCTACATGTGGATCGGCGATTTCGTGCGCTGCCATTCGGTGGTGCAGCTGTTGCGCGAGCGCTTTCCGGAACGGCCGGTCGACATGGTGGCGACGACGTTGTGTGCGCCGCTCACCGACTACATGCCGGGTGTACGTCAGCGCATCGTCGCCGACCTGCCGCGCGGCCGTATCGCCGTCAGGCGGCAGCTTGTGCTGGCCGCGCGCCTGCGTCGTGAGCGCTACGGCACGGCGCTCGTCATGCTGCGAACCTGGAAATCGGCGCTTGCGCCGTTTCTCGCCGGAATTCCCGAGCGTATCGGCTTTGCCGGCGAGTGGCGTTTCCTTCTCATTAACGATTTGCGCTGGGGCGAGCGCAGCCTGCCCCGGATGATCGACCGCTGCGCGGCGCTTGCCCTGCCGCGCGGCGCCAAACTGCCGGCTGAGTTGCCGCCGCCGCGGCTTGAAGTCCCCGCCGCCGAAATCGCCGCATGGCGCGGCCGGCGCGGACTAGGCGGCGAACGCCGGCCGGTGGTGGCGCTTGCGCCCGGCGCCGTCGGGCCAGCGAAGCGCTGGACCGGCACCGGCTACGCCGAGCTTGCGCGGGCGCTCCTCGCCGACGGCTTTGCGGTGTGGGTGCTCGGCGGTCCGAGCGAAAAATCGCTTGCCGCCGAGATCGTCGGCGACAGTCGCGCGCGCGACCTCACCGGCCACGATCTGCGCGATGCCACCATCGCGCTCGCCTGCGCGTCGGTCGCAGTCTCGAATGATTCCGGCCTGATGCACGTCGCTGCGGCGCTCGGCACGCCCACAGTCGCAATCTTCGGGCCGACCAGCCCGTGGCACTGGGCGCCACTCAATCCGCTCGCCGCAACTGTCGTGACCAAAAGCAAGCTGTCCTGCCAGCCGTGCCATCGGCCGGTTTGCCGGCTCGGCCATCACCGCTGCATGCAGGAGATCAGCGCTGCCGAGGTCATCGCCGCCACGCGAACGGCGCTTGCAGCCACGGTCCCGGGCGGCTAAGCGAGACCGCCCGGATACCCAGCCAGGTCAGATCGGGGGCGGAGACGGCAGGGAAATGGGTTCACTGCGATGACAATACTGGTCACGGGCGGCGCCGGCTATATCGGCAGCCACATGGTGCTCGAGCTCCTCGATGCCGGCGAACGAGCCGTGGTGCTCGACGATCTTTCCGCCGGCTTCCCCTGGGCGGTCGCCGAAGGCGCGCCGCTTGTTGTCGGCGATAGCGGCGATCAGGCGCTCGTCGCCCGCCTCATTCGCGACCATGGCATCGACGCCATCATCCATTTCGCCGCCTCGGTCATCGTTCCCGACTCGGTGCGCGATCCGCTCGGCTATTACCGCAACAACACCGTCAACTCGCGCGCGCTCATCGAATGCGCCATTGCGAACGGCATCCGCCAATTCATCTTCTCCTCGACCGCCGCGGTCTATGGCGATCCGGCCAAGGTCCCTGCAAATGAGGACACGCCGACACAGCCGACCTCACCCTATGGCTGGTCGAAGCTGATGAGCGAGATCATGCTGCGCGATGCGGCACACGCGCATGGTCTCAACCATATGATCCTGCGCTACTTCAACGTTGCCGGCGGCGATCCGCGCCGCCGCGCCGGCCAATCGAGCAAGGCGGCCACGCATTTGATCAAGGTCGCGGTCGAGACCGCGCTCAGGCTGCGCTCGAAGCTTGAGATTTTCGGCACCGATTACCCAACGCCGGATGGCACCTGCATCCGCGACTACATCCATGTCAGCGATCTCACCTGTGCGCATCTCGATGCGCTGCGCCATCTGCGCGCTGGCGGGCCGTCGCTGACGCTCAATTGCGGCTATGGCCGCGGCTTCTCGGTGCGCGAGGTGATCGACACGGTCAAGCGCGTAGCCGGAGTCGATTTCCGGGTGGAAACGGCGCCGCGGCGCGCCGGCGATCCGGCCCGCATCGTCGCCGATGCCGAGAAGGTACGCACGATGCTCGGCTTCAAACCGCGTTTCGACAATCTTGCCACCATCGTCGAGCACGCGCTGGCGTGGGAGCGCGAACTGATGATGCGCCGCGCGCGGGCGGAGCCGGAACCTGCAGCATCGACGCCGCCTGGTTCCGAGCGCGCCGGCCGCCGAGCTAAATAGCTTGAAAACTCCGTCCCTTCCGGGCATGGAACGCCGAAGGGAATTGGCCTCGCGCGCGTGAGACAATCTGGGTCGCTACAGCCTCGCTGCGGCGGCACACAACGGATCGAGCATGAAAGCTGTCACGGCCGCCGCCTCTGACCGCTACGCGGCGTTTCCGTTGGTACGCCGGCTTCTCGTCGACGAGGCCTGGCAGCATTGGCCGCGTTACGCGCTCGCCTTCACGCTGATGGGGCTCGCCGCCGTCGGCACCGCGCTCACCGCCTACCTCCTCGGCGCTATGACCAACGACGCCTACAACCGCCATTTTCAAGCCATCATCATCGTCGGCGTCACCGCCATCGCCATCTTCACGCTGAAGGGTTTCGCCACCTACGGCGCGACCGTGATGCTGTCCCGGATCGGCAACAGCATCATCGCCGACCACCAGCGGCGCCTGTTCGACAAGCTGTTGCGCGAAGATATGGGCTTCTTTGCCGACCGTCATTCGTCCGAATTCATCGCCCGACTCAACACTGGCACCAACGCGGTGACGATGGTGATCGGCCTCCTGATCACCGCGATCGGCCGCGACCTCTTGTCGCTCATCGCCTTGACGGTCGTCATGGTGAGCCAGGATCCGCTGTTGTCGATCGCCGGCTTCATCGTGGCGCCGCCGGCGTTCTTTTTCCTGCGCAAGCTCATTCGCCGGGTGCGCGGGATCGCGCGCATGCAGTTCGTCGGCGGCACGCGTGTAATCGAAACCATGCAGGAAACCCTGCAGGGCATGCGCACGGTCAAAGCCTTCTCGCTCGAGGACGAGATGCGGCGTCGGCTCGATTCGAGCGTCGCCGCGGTCGAGTACGAATCGAACAAGATGGCGCGCGTCTCCAACCGTGCCAGCCCACTGATGGAAACGCTTGGCGGCCTAGCGATCGGCCTCGCTTCGATCTACACCGGCTACCGCGTCATCGAGGCCGGCGCGCAGCCGGGCCAGTTCGTTGCCTTCGTCACGGCGTTTCTGCTTGCCTACGAGCCGGCCAAGCGCCTGGCACGGCTCAATCTCGACCTCAACAACGCGCTTGTCGGCGTCCGCGTCCTCTACGAGGTGATCGACAGCCCGCCCGGCGAGCCGAGCGATGTTGACAGGCCGCCGCTCACGGTGACGGCCGCGCGCCTCGAATTTGCCGATGTACGCTTCGCCTACCATCCCGGCGCGCCGGTACTGCGCGGCATGAGCTTCCTGGCGCAACCGGGCAAGGTCACGGCACTGGTCGGTCCCTCCGGCGGCGGCAAGAGCACAGTGCTGAGCCTCATTTTGCGGTTCTACGAGTTCGACACCGGCCGCATTCTGATCGACGGCCAGGACATCGCCCAAGTCTCGCGCGGCTCGCTGCGGCGGCAGATCGCCTATGTCGGGCAGATCGTGCAGCTGTTCCGCGGAACGATCCGCGACAACATCGCACTCGGCAAGCTCGGGGCGAGCGAGGCGGAGATCATCGCCGCGGCCAAGGCCGCCCATGCCCACGACTTCATCACGGGCTTTCCCGCCGGCTACGACACGCCGGTCGGCGAGCACGGCATGCAGCTTTCCGGCGGCCAGCGCCAGCGCATCGCGGTGGCGCGCGCTCTGATCAAGGACGCGCCGATCATCCTGCTCGACGAAGCGACCGCGGCGCTCGATTCCGAATCCGAGCGTCACGTGCAGGAAGCGATCGCGGAACTGTGCAAGGGGCGCACCACGCTCGTCGTCGCCCATCGCCTTTCCACCATCATGCACGCCGATTGTATTCTCGTGGTTGAGGGCGGTCAGATCGTGGAATCCGGCCGGCATGAGGAATTGCTGCGCCAAGGCGGCCGCTACGCCTCGTTCTACCGCCTGCAGCTCAAGGAGCAGGCGCCGGCGCGCGAGCCCGTGACGGTCGGGTGACGCACATAGCGGCGGGGGGGCGCGCCGGCATCCTCTCGGCATCCTTTCATTGTCGTCGCCGCTTCATGGAACCCGAATAAGAATCAGGCGTTAGGAGGCAATCGCCACCTGATCGGAGTTTCCATGGCCGCCCGCCACCTGACCTTGCGCGTCCAACCGCCATGCCCGCTCGGCGACGTCACCGTGGTGCCGGCTATGCTCAGCGGCCGGCCAGAGAGCGACCTGGCCCGCGCCATGGCTGCCGCGCTCGGCGACGTCGAAGCGCCGACGGCCGCCGACGTCTACCGGCAGCTCCGGCATTCCTTTCCGCTCTCCAGCCTGAGCGCGCGGGTGGCCGCGCTCGGCTACATCATGGAGCGGCTGCGGCGTTCGCTTTGAGCAAGACGCCCACCAGCTCATAACCCCAAATAGGCGCTGCGCACGCGGTCGTCGGCGAGAAGCTCGGCGCCGCTGCCGGCGAGCGTGACGCGGCCGTTTTCCAGCACATAGGCGCGGCTCGCGAGCTTGAGCGAGAGCGCGACGTTCTGCTCGACCAAGAGGCAGGTGAGCCCGTCGCCATTGAGCTCGCGGATGGTCTCGAGCATGCCCAGCGCGATCTTCGGCGCGAGACCGAGCGAGGGCTCGTCGAACATGATGAGCTCCGGCGCGCCCATCAGGCAGCGGGCGATCGCCAACATTTGCTGCTCGCCACCGGACAGCGTGCCGGCCGCCTGGCGCGAGCGTTCGGCGAGCACCGGGAACATGGCCAGCACACGCTCGCGATTCCTGGCGCTCAACGCGCGCGCGCGCGGCAGCATCGCGCCGATGTCGAGGTTCTCGGCGACGGTGAGCGTCGGAAACACCTGTCGCCCCTCGGCGACCTGGCCGAGGCCGAGATTGCAAACCCGATGGCTCGGCCAGCCGGCAATGTCGCGGCCGCGAAACACGATGCGGCCACGCAGCTCGCGTTGCATCCCGGCCAGCGCGCGAATGAGCGTCGTCTTGCCCGCGCCGTTGGCGCCGACGATGGCAACGATCGCGCCCTCCTCGACGTCGAGCGATACGCCGTCAAGCGCCTGCACGTCACCGTAGAACACGTCGAGGTTCTCGACGCGCAGCATCACACCGCCTCGGCGCCGAGATAGGATTGCACCACCGCCGGATCGCGCACGACCGATTCCGGCGCGCCTTCGGCGATGGCGACGCCATGGTCGAGCACGAGAACTCGCGAGGCGAGCGCCATCACCGCGCGCATCACGTGCTCGATCAACAGGATGGTCAGTCCGGTCTCGCGATTGAGCGTGCGCAGGATCGCGACCATGCGGTCGGTCTCGGTCGGCCGCAAGCCGGCCATCACCTCGTCGAGCAGGAGAAGTTGCGGCCCGGTCGCCAACGCGCGCGCGACCTCGAGCCGTTTGCGGTCCGGCAGCGTCAACGTCGAGGCGAGCCGATGGCGCTTGTCGAATAGATCGAGCCGCCGCAGCAAGTCCTGCGCATGCGCGCGCGCGGCGCCGACCTCGCGCCGGTTAAGAAGCGCGCCGACGGTGACATTGTCCTCGACGCTCAGCGCCGGGAACGGCCGCACGATCTGGAAGGTGCGGGCGATGCCCCGCCGGCAGACGGCGTCGGGCGGCAGGCCGCCGATCGGCGCGCCGGCGAAAGTGATGGTGCCGCCATTTGCCGCCGTGGCACCGGCGATGATGTTGAACAGCGTGGTCTTGCCAGCGCCATTCGGACCGATGATCGCGAAGATGGCGCCTTGCGGCACCGCGAAGCTGACGCGATCGACGGCGAGGAGGCCGCGGAAGCCCTTGCTGACCGCTTCAACGGAAAGCAGCACGCTCATTGCTTGCCCTCGCTCAAGCCGAGCCGGCGCGCGAGCGGCGGCCACACGCCATCCGGCAGCGCCAGCACGACGAGGAGGAGGCATACGCCGTAGAACACCTGCTTCGCTCCAGGCAGATCGAGGCCGAACGCGCCCATCACCGCATTGAGCGTCTCCGCGAGCCCAGTGAGCACGAAGGCGCCGAGTATCGGCCCGAACAGCGTGCCGATGCCGCCGATGATCGGGCCGAGGATGATTTCGATCGAGCGCGAGATGCTGAACACCTGCTCGGGAAACAGGTTGTTGTAAAAGAACGCGTAGAACACGCCGGCGAACGAGGTGACGGCGGCGGAAACCATCACCGCATACATTTTGTAGCGGAAGGTGTTGATGCCGGCCGCGCGTGCCGCCGGCTCGTCCTCGCGGATCGCCAGCCAGAAATAGCCGATCCGGCTGTGCAACAGCTGCCGGCAGAGCACGAAGGCAAAAACGGTCGCGGCGAGGATCACGTAATAGAACATTGTCGGATCGCCGCGCAGCAGCCACAGATCATTGTGGGCGTATTGTTTGACCGGCAGGAACAGGCCGCTCGAGGCATTGACGTAGTCGAGATGGTCGAAGCCAATGCGGGCGAATTCGGCAAAGGCGATGGTGAGGATGGCGAAATAGACACCGGCGACACCGAAGCGGAAGGCGAGATAGCCGATGACCGCCCCGCAAGCGGCGGCGATCGGAATCGCCACGAGGAGCCCGAGCCACGGCCCGATGCCGAAGTGCGTGAACAGGGTCGCGGCGACGTAGGAGCCAAGCCCGACATAGAGCGCATGGCCGAGCGAAAGCTGTCCGGCAAAGCCCATCATGATGTTCCAGGCTTGACCGGCATAGGCGAAATAGAGAATGAGGATCAGGACGGTGAGCAGATAGTCGTTGACGAAAAAGGGCGCGAACACAAAGGCCGCCAGCAGGATCGCAAGCGGGATGGCGCGGCGCGACGCCGGGCCGGCGCGAAGGCGCGCGATCATGCCGGCCTCTTGCCGAGGATGCCGCGCGGCCGGAACAGCAGCACCAGCACCAGGATGGCGAAGGCAAACATGCTCTTCGCCGACGGCGTGAACAGCAATCCGGCAATCGCTTCGGTGACGCCGATGAGGACGCCGCCGAGAAGCGCGCCCGGCATCGAGCCGAGGCCGCCGGTGATGACGATGACAAAGGCAAGCAGCGTGTAGCCCGGCCCGACCATCGGCGTTGCGTCTGTGATCAGCACCAGCATGCTGCCCGCCGCGCCGACGCAGGCGGCGCCGAGCCCGAAGGTGAGCGCGTAGAGCCGCTCGACGTCGAGCCCAACCACCAGCGCGCCGGTGTGGTTGTCGGCGCAGGCCCGGATCGCCTTGCCGAGGAGCGTAAGCCGAAAGAACGCGAACAGCGCGACGGTGACGACGATCGCCGCCGCCCCGGCATAGATTTTCGCGGCGTCGACGATGACCGGTCCGACCTGGAAACTGTCATAGGCATAGGCGGTCTGTACCGCGCGCGCGTCCGGCCCGAAAATGATCAGCAGGGTGTTGGCAATAATGATCGCAAGCGCCACCAACAGCAGAAACTGGCTGTGCTCCGGCCGGGTGATGAACGGATTGATCAGCGACGCCTGCAGCGCGTAGCCGAACACGAACAACACGGCGGCGATCGGAACGAGCAGGATCAGCGGGTCGAGGTGAAACCAGGCGAACGTGACGATGGCGATATACATCGCCACCGTCATCATCTCGCCATGGGCGAAATTGACGACCCGCACCACGCCGAAGATGACCGAGAGGCCGAGCGCCATCAGGCCGTAGACGAGGCCGGTCAACACGCCGCCGACGGCGACATTGAGATAGACGGATAGCGGCACCGAACAGCCTCAACCCCGGCCGAGATACGAGTTCATCGGCCACTCCGGCTTGGCGTTCGCGGCTTGCTTTGGCGCCAGCGTCACCAATTTGCCGCCGCGGTTCTGGACCGCGGCGCCCCGCACCTTATCGTTCTGGCCCTTGGCGTCAAACTGGATCCCGGGTCCGACGCTGGCATTATCGGTGATGTTGGTGGCGCGGATGGCGTCGGCGAGCGCTTTTGGATCACTGGAGCCGGCACGCTTGTAGGCATCGGCGGCGACCAGCAACGCCTCGAAGGTGTAGACGTGATCGGTGTTGAGATTCACCCCCGGATGAGTCTTGGCCAGCTCGGCCTCGAGCATGCGGCTCAGCTTCTTGTGCGGATCGTACCAGGGAATGAAGCTGATCGGCCCGTCGGCAAGCCTGCCCAGCGTCTTGAGGTATTGATCCTCGTACCAGCCCGGCCCGAGGCTCATGATCCCCTGTGGCGTCCAGCGCTGTTTCACCAGCTCGCGCGTCAGCAGCATGGCGTCGTTGAGCCGGCTGATGACGAGGAGGGCCTCCGCGCCCGTCGCCTTGGCCTTCGCCACCTCGACGGAAAGATCGTGCGTGGCCGGGTCGTAGGCGATGTCCCCGACGAGGACATAAGGCATCTCGAAAATCGGCATCACGGCGCCGATGCTCTTAGCCACTGCAGTGCCGTAAGTGTCGTTGTGTGAATGAACACTACCGTCTTCGGCGCCGCCCCTGCTGTGGCAAACACCTCCTTCTGATCGGCGAAAGCGTCGCGCAGAATCATCTGCGCGGTGGGGAAATTCCTGAAAACGTACCTGTACCCCTGCTCGGTGATGGCCGGCGCCGCGGCGACGTTGATGACGAGCGGGATCCCCTTCTGCTCGGCCACCTGGGCGACCGCTGTGGTCTGGCCGGAATCGAAGGCGCCGACCAGGAGCTGGGCGCCGTCATTGATCAGCTTCTCGGCGCGGGCACGCGCGGTGTCCACATTCGATTCGCTGTCGCCACTCATGATCTTGAGCTCGGGCAGACCCAGCGAATTCAACACCGGCGCGGCAATATCGACGGTGTAGCGACAGTCCTGGCCGATGCCGGCCTGTAAGCCCGAAAGCGGCAGGATGAGGCCGACCCTCAGCGCGCCGTCCTGGGCAGGCAAAATGGCAGGCGCGGCAAAGCTGGCCGCCGTTGCGGCCGTACCGGCGAGAACGCTACGTCGATTGGGGGACAACCGGATGCGGCGCACGACGGCGTCCCCAAGAATCACCCGCGGCTCTGATAGGAGGGCAGCGGCCACTCCGGCTTGGCGTTGGCGGCGTCCTTCGGCGCGAGAATTGCGAGCTTGCCGTTGCGGTTCTGGATCGCGCCGTCCTTGACTTTGTCGTTCTGGCCCTTGGCGTTGAACTGGATGCCTGGTCCGATGCTGACATTGTCCGTGATGTTGGTCGAACGAATCGCGTCGGCGAGCGCGGTCGGATCGGTCGAGCCGGCGCGCTTGTAGGCGTCGGCAGCAACGAGCAGCGCCTCGAAGGTGAACACGTGGTTGGTGTTCAGGCTGACCCCGGGATCCGCCTTGGCGAGCGCCGCCTCGAGCACGCCGCTCAATTTCTTGTGCGGATCGTACCATGGCACGAAGCTGATCGGGCCGTCGGCGAGCTTGCCCAGCGTCTTGATGTATTGATCCTCGTACCAGCCCGGGCCCATGCTCAGGATCGCCTGCGGCGTCCAGCGTTGCTTGACCAGCTCGCGCGTCAGCAGCATGGCGTCGTTGAGCCGGCTCGAGACCAGCAGCGCGTCGGCGTTGGTCGCCTTGGCCTTCGCCACCTCGACCGAGAGGTCGTGCGCCGCCGGATCGTACGGGATCTCCTCGACGATGGTGTACGGCATGTCGAATTTCGGCATCACCGCGCCAATCCCCTTGGCGATCGCGGTGCCGTAGGTATCGTTGACATGCATGAACACCACGGTCTTCGGCGCCGCGCCGACAGCCGCGAACACTTCCTTCTGGTTGGCGAAGGCATCGCCGAGGATCATCGGCGCGGTCGGGAAATTCCGGAACACGAATTTGTAGCCCTGCTCGGTAATCGGCGGCGCCGCGGCGATGTTGATGACGAGCGGAATGCCTTTCTGCTCGGCGACCTGCGCGATCGCGGTGGTCTGCCCGGAATCGAAAGCGCCGACCAGGAGCTGGGCGCCGTCGCTGATCAGTTTTTCCGCCCGTGCGCGCGCGGCATCGACGTTGGACTCGGTGTCGCCGTTCATGAGCGTGAGCTCGGGGAGGCCCATCGACTTGAAGATGCCGGGCGCAAGGTCGGCGCCGCGCTGGCAATCCTGGCCAATGCCGGCCTGCAGGCCGGAGCGCGGCAGCAGCACGCCGACCTTGAGCGGTCCGCCCGCGGCGCGGACGATATTGAACGGCGCGATGGCGGCGGCGAGACCGGCGGCGCCGATACCGGCCGCGACGGTGCGGCGCGTGACGCGCGCGGAATTCCATCGGGATTTACGATCCATAGCGAAATCCTCCCTGCCTGATGCGTCCGGCCTTATGCGATGATGCCGGATTTGTTTGCGCGGTCACAAGCGCGAAAATGTCGCGAGCGCCGGCATTCTCAGCGCCGGCCAACCCTGCAGCTATTGTTGACCTCGACAACAATTGCGTCAATACCGTCTTCGCGCATTGGGTCCCGGAACGGACCGTCCGCCGCGGAGAAGCCGTCAATGGCTAAGAAACGGAGCCGCAGACACCGGGCCGCGCCGCTCCGCCGCAAGGCGGCGACAGGCAGCAGCTCACGCTCGGCGATCTCGCTCGACGTGCTCGAGGGACATCTCGGTTATTTCGCGCGACGCCTGCAGGTCCGGGTGTTCCAGGATTTTATCCGTACGCTCAAGCGCATCAACATCAGCCCGGCGCAGTTTTCCGTGCTGGTGGTGATCGGCGCCAATCGTGGGCTGTCGCAGGCCGAGCTCGCAGCGACGCTTGGGATCGAGCGGGCGCGGCTGGTGCGGCTGTTGCACCGGCTGGAGGAGCGCGGTTTCGTTCAGCGGCTGCGCTCCAGCGCCGACGGCCGGCGCCACGCCTTGCAGCTCACGCCGCAGGGGCGCACCACGCTGGCGCGGGCGAAGATTTTGGCGGCGCGGCACGAAAGCCAGCTGATCCGGAAACTTGGCGCCGAGCGCCACGCCATGCTGCTACGCGCGTTGCGCTATCCGTAGCCGTAGCCGGCGAGCCGCCGCTCGATCGCCGCGGCGATACGCAGCAGGTCGCGGTCATGGCCGCCGCGGGCGACCAGCATCAGCCCGACCGGCAGTGCCGCCGGCAACGGCAGCGAAATAGCGCACAGGTCGCAGAAATTGACCGGCGAGGTGTTGCGCAACAGCGCGACATTGCGGGCGACAAAGACCTTCGGGTCGGCGACTTCGGCGATAGTCGGCGCCACGATCGGCGTCGTCGGCATGACGAGCACGTCGAACGCGGCGAGCCGCTGATCCATGGCGCGGATGCAGCGCTCGCGCGCGCGCACGATATCGACATAGTCCGCCGCCGAGAAGTTTTGCCCGAGCTCGATGCGCGCGCGCACGATCGGATCGATATCAGCGCCGCGGCGCTTCACCCGGTCGCGATGGACCGCATAGCCCTCCGACTGGCTCATGCCGCCATAGAGCACCGCCTCGGCCATCTCCGCGAACAAGGAGATTTTCTCGCGCACGATGCGAACGCCTTCGG
The DNA here is from genome assembly GCA_030043335.1 of Xanthobacteraceae bacterium. Lineage (GTDB taxonomy): Bacteria > Pseudomonadota > Alphaproteobacteria > Rhizobiales > Xanthobacteraceae > BOG-931. The sequence goes on along the minus strand of JASHXX010000280.1, from coordinate 2,535 downwards.
CCTCGCATCGCTTGATCGCCGCCGCGAACGCGGCGGCGACAGTGTCATCGAGCGCGTCGAGCGGCGGGCCTTCGGCAACGCCGAAGCGCAGGCCGGAAAGCGTGACCGGCTCGAGCGGGACAAAATCCTCCCCGGCCATGACCGCGTCGGCCTTAGCGCAATGGGCGACGCTGCGCGCGAGCGGTCCGATCGAGTCGAGCGTATAACTCAGCGGAAAGGCGCCGTCGGCCGGCACGCGCCGCTTAGTCGGCTTGAAGCCGACGATGCCGCATAGGGCCGCCGGCACCCGCACCGACCCGCCGGTATCGCTGCCGATTGCGATCTCGCACATGCCGTCGGCGACCGCGACGCCGGCTCCCGCTGACGAGCCGCCGGGCGCGCGGGCGCGGTCGGCGGGATTACCGGGCGTGCCAAAATGCGGATTGGCGCCGACGGCGGAAAAGGCGAACTCGGTCATGTTGGTCTTGGCGACGATCACGGCGCCTGCGGCGCGCAGCCGGCGCACCACCGGCGCGTCGGCGGCGGCGGGCTTTTCCTCCGCGGCGAGGACCTTCGAGCCGGCGCGGGTCGGCTCGCCGGCAACGTCGAACAGATCCTTGATGGTGAGGATCGCGCCGTCGAGCGGCCCGAGCGACACGCCGAGCGCAGCGCGGGCATCGGCCGCATCGGCCGCGGCACGGGCGGCGTCGGTATAGACGGTGAGACAGGCGCGCGCTCCCTCGCCGTTCGGATCGGCGATGCGCGCCAGCGCCTGTTCGAGCCGGTCGCGGGAGGAATGGCGGGTCATACGACTATCCGGACGGAGCGTTGGCGCGACCATATATACGGGCCGATGCGCGAATGAAAACCGGCATTGCGATGGTTCTGAAAAAATGTCATTGCCGACGCGCCATCTGACGGAAGGTCACAATGCCCGACATCAAGCCGGCGCTCTGTTTCATCGGCTTTGGCGAAGCCGGACAGGCGATCGCGTCCGGGCTGCGCGAAGCGGGGATCGAGCGGATCGCGGCCTGGGACATTCTGTTTCCGGAGCCCGCGGGCGCAAAACTGCGGGCTGCGGGTGAAGCGATCGGCGTCGCCCGCGCTGCCTCGGCCCCGGAAGCGGTGCGCGACGCCGACATTATCGTATCCGCAGTCACCGCGGCCTCGAGCGTCGAGGCCGCGCTATCGGTCGCGCCGCATCTTGCCGGCCGGCCGTTCGTTCTCGACATCAACTCGGTCTCGCCGGCTCGCAAGCAGGAGACCGCAAAGCTCCTCGGCGCCGGCGCGCGCTACGTCGACGTTGCCGTGATCGCCGCCATTCACCCGGCGCGCCACCGGACGCCGATGCTGTTCGCCGGCCCGCACGCCGAGGCCGCCGCAGCAGCCCTCGCCCCGTTCGGCATGCATCTGAGCGTCGCCGGGGCCGAAGTCGGCGCTGCGGCGGCGATCAAGATGGTGCGCAGCGTGATGCTCAAGGGGATCGAGGCGCTGACGCTCGAGTGCTTCCTCGCCGCTGCGCGTGCCGGCGTGGTCGAGGAGGTCGCCGCCTCGCTCAAGAACAATTATCCCGGCGTCGATTGGGGCAAGGCGATCGCCTACAACCTCGAACGCATGGCGGTGCACGGCGAGCGGCGAGCGGCGGAGATGGAAGAGGTAGCCGAGACGCTGCGCGAGCTTGGCGTCGAGCCACTGATGACCGCGGCGACGGTACGGCGCCAGCGCGAGATGGGCGAGATCGGCACCCAGCAATCGGTCCGCGGCGTCCTGAAGCAAGACCGCGCGGCGATGCTCAACGCTATCAGCGCGGCGGCGCGCGACCGGCATTGAATTTCTCAATCAATTTCGCCGATATGCGTCGGCTACGACCGCCGCGCGACGCCGGCGAGGTAGGCGAACGACGCCTTCGGCGTACGCTTCTGCGTCGCGAAATCGACGTGGATAATGCCGAAGCGGCGGCTGTAGCCTTCCGACCATTCGAAATTATCAAGCAGCGACCAAACGAAATAGCCGCGCAGATTGACGCCGTCGGCAAGCGCCCGGCGCGCGGCGGCAAGGTGATCGCGCAAAAAAGCGACGCGGTCGTCGTCGGGCACGGTGCCGTCGGCGGCGACGCGATCCTCGAAGCATGCGCCGTTCTCGGTGACGTAGAGCGCGAGGTCGCCGTAACGGGCGCGCAGATTGACGAGCTCGTCATAGAGCCCTTCCGGCATGATCGGCCACCCCATGGCGGTGAACCGCGTGCCTTCCGGCACCGCGCCCCACCAGGCGCCGAACAGGCTGTCCGGCGCGCGGACGACATACATGGGGCTGTAATAATTGACGCCGAGGAAGTCGACCGGCTGACGCATGGTCTCGAGATCTCCGGCGGCGACGAGCGGCGCAAATTGATCGGCGACCGCGCGCGGATAGGAGCCGGTGAGCAGCGGGTCGAGGCAGGCGCCGTTCCAGAATGCATCGAACCGCTCGGCGGCGCGCCGATCCTCGGGCCGATCGAATGAGGGCCGCGCCGGCTGCAAATTGATCACGGTGCCGACGCGAAGGCCCGAATGCTCG
>JASHXX010000279.1 GCA_030043335.1 Xanthobacteraceae bacterium | reverse complement strand
CCAGGGTTCGATCAGCGGACCTATGAATGTCCGCGTTGCGAGCATGAAATCACGGAAGTGGTTCAATTCAAGCTAGCGAGTTGACCCACCTTGTCATGCCGGTCGAGCCGCCACCTGCTATCGGCTGGAAGGCACATTGCGGATTTTGTTATGATGCTGCTCATGGGCGAGACGTTCCGCGCCGCGGACGGCGACGTGCTGACCAAGCTGATCGACCTTGGCTACCAGACGGGCCTCTTCGAGGCGGCGGTTATGGGGCCGGCCATCGACCACTTCGGCAAGCATCTGCCCCAACTAGCGGCGAACTTTCCGCGCGGGCGGAGCTCGACGAGCGTTTAAGGATGCGGTCGATGTAGCCTGCCGCTCGCCGAAATTGATCGGTCGGATCAGGCCCGTAGGAGATCAAGCCGCCGTCCGCTGGACCCTTCCATCGGGCCTAAAAGCTCGGACATCTCACGTAGAGGATGGCCGATTTGTCGTAAAGGCAATCTAAGTTCGTTATAAGACCTAGCGACATTACTGAAGTCGTAGCCGTTCCCGTCCTAATCTAGGAATTGAATACCAACTTCTTGGGCCCGCCGCCATATAGTTTGCGCCCGCCGGATTCGGTCATCCTGACGAGTTATAATGTCGAATTTGCTCGGGACCGTGGTGGTGTTGGGAAACACAAGCCTCGCCCCGTCTCGAGACATGTTTCGCGCTAGGCAATCCATAGTGCTACATCGCTTATTGTAAGCGATTTGGGCTCCGATGTAGGTGCGAACTCGCTGAGTGGCTCGTCGCTCTTGCATTACTGTGTCTCCTTTCGATACACAAAGCGACCTTTGCGCTTGCGCAGCAAATAACGGACCACCTTCGCGCCCTTGCAACGGTAACGCTATCGGACGCGGGGCACCGGGAACGTGACTCGCAACACAATTCACCGATTTCTTTTACTCGATGGGGGGAACGGAACCTTAGTTTCGAGCGTCGGAAGGGTACAGATTTATCCACATCTAAACGCGCTTAGTTAATCGCGTTTTGCGCAAATAAGACAAAATGCGAAGCCGGAATGGTCGCTCATCGCGGGGGCGTGAGATGATTCGACCAGCGGAACAGTACAGACAAATCGCAGACGGCTATGATCGCTTAGCGTTGGACATTAGCGATCACGCGCTTCGATCCTTGTACTTGGATTTTGCGCAGCAGTGGCGCGATGTTGCTGCACGGGCTGAGAGCGTTGATCAAATGGCCGCTATAGCTCCGGTTTACGAAGGTTCGACTATCGCAGCTAGACGGAGCCCTCTCCAGCGCCCGAATCTTTACCCGAACGTCGTCCGACGTTCGACCGCCTCTCGTCAATCGCCATGGCTGATCTTCAGAATTCGATCGAGCTTGCTATCCTCTATTGCTGAACAGGCGGCAAAGCTTGTGTCGCAATATCCGCGGTTGAGCGCTGCTTGCGACGCGAAATTGCTCCTGCCGCTCAGCTCAAAACCTTGGCCTTGTCGAGCAGCGGCTGCTGGCGGATTACCTCCGCCTTGGCGCCCTTGCGCCGCTCCGGGCCGACATAGTTCGGGTTGACGTTGCGGCGCCGATCCGGTCCGAAATAGGTCTGGGTCTTGATGAACGGTCGCGGGTTGGCGACGACGTTGAGAATCCGCTGGTAAAGCGCCTTGGCGGAAATCGGCTTGGCGAGGAATTCGGTTATACCGGCGTCGCGCGCGCCGACGACCCGGCTCTTCTGCGAATGCCCGGTCAGCATGATGATCGGCACGCAAGGATTGGCGTTGGTGCCCGCCCGGCGAATCATCCGCGCCAATTCCAAACCGTCGAAGATCGGCATCTCGCAGTCGGTGAGCACGATGTCCGGCATGAATTGGGTGAAGGCCTCAAGACCGCCGGCGCCGTCCTCGGCTTCGTAGACCTCGCGCGCGCCGAATCCTTGCAGCACCGTGCGCAGGATGTGCCGCATATGCGCGTTGTCATCGACCACGAGAAAACGCAGGCGGTTGAAATCGATTCGGACCATCGGGCCTCGCAGGGCGGGCGGCAAGCGCCCGCCGCCGCAAGCTCCAAGGTAAGGGTGATGCCGTTAACGCTCGGTTAAGCATAAGCCGGTCGATCGCTGAAGTCGCAATATTCCCAGCGAAGGAGGCTACCATGCTTGCGAAAGAGCGGCAAAAAAGAACCAACTACACCGTCAAAAATGTCGAGACCGTTGCCGCCGGGAAGGACGTTCGGGCGCGCCTCTTTACGCTGGCGCCCGGCGAGTCATTCCTTGGCACTCGCACAGCGAGATCGCGGACTACTTCTTAGTGTTGAAAGGCGAGCTGACGCTCGAAACACGTGCGCCGGATGATTGTCGTACCCTTGGCGTCGGCGAGCGTTATCAGATTAATGCAGGACACGCCCACCAGACTTCGAATCGCGGAACAAGAGATTGTCGATTTCTGATTGTCCAGGGCGTGGGGAGATACGACTTTCTCAGATCTCCGCCATAGGTCGTGATGCTTTGCGCCTGAGACGGCGTTCGCAGTCGGTGACTCGCGGCGCATGAATCAGATGCTGAATAGGTCACACTGGGCTTCCCTGATGGTCGTCGCGTGAGAGGGAGGGGAGGATGAAGAGACGCTCGAGCAGAATCGCGTTGTTGTCTTTAACGATCGCGGCGGTCCACCCGCCTTCACTTTGAGGTTGGCGATGCGCAAGCGCTGAACGGGCGCCACGAAGGTGAGGTCCAGCACGTTCGCAGCGACGGCGGCGACCTGCCGCTCACCCAGATCGTGCGGCATTCGGCGCCGGCAAGCTTTGAAAGCCTGCAGACGAATCAATCGCTCGATCTGATGCAGGCCGCAGACTATGCGCCCTCCGCCAGCAGATCGCGCCAGACCCGCCTGGCTCCATAGGTGCGATCGCTGCCGATGAACCTTGCCCGAACCTTGGCACCGAACTCTTCATCGCTGCGGCTGCGCTGGCTGCGCGGCCGTTGCAGCCAGCAGCTTTTTTAGGATGTCTCGATCGGCCTTCAGCTTGATCACGTTGCGCTTGAGCCGCGTGATCTCCAGCTGCTCGTACTGCTTCATCCGACCCTGGCCGGGAAACGCCCCCCGCGGATGATCAGCAAATGTCTCTCCCAATTGCGCGGCCGCGTCGGATGTACGTTCAGGTCCTGAGACGCCTACGCATGCGAGACCCCACCGTCTCTGATCAGCCGACCAGCCTCAAGCTTGAAATTCCGGGTAACCTTCGTCTCTCCATGACCCACCTCCGGTCTCATAAGACACCTAACTCGGTGTCTTCCGTACCGGGTGCAGGCCAGTACTGGTGATCGGTTCGCTTGCGGTTATGGAGGTCGCGAGATTTTGCTGCGCCACAGCGCCGCCGAGCGCGAAAAATTATTACCACCGGCACCCGGAAGAGCGCCCCTAAAATTTCAAACTCAGGAACTACAACATTTGGCGCGATTCGCGAGTGGGTATAAAATAAGGATCTGCAGAGAGGAACGGCAGAGCCGTGAGGACTACCAGCGATAGTACCGCTGGGTCGGTGCAACCGATCAAGAGCGCCGCGATGGGTAGGGCGATGGCGACGACGCCGCCTGACGAGAAGACGCTCACAGAAGCGTTCTCGACCATCGAGAACACGCCAGAAATACAAGCAACAATTTACAAGCTCAGGGACCTCTTGGAGGTCGATCATATTGTCTACAATTCGTCAAAGCTCGGCGGCAGTCCGTCTGCCGACCCGTTCATTCGGCTGACCTATCCTGACGCTTGGATCGCGCGATATCTCCAAATGCAATACGCTGACGTCGATCCGGTTTTGCGTGAGGGATTTCGGCGGACCCTTCCATTCCAATGGAGCGAGGTGACGATTCAGAACGCCGCCGAGGCGTCATTTCTTGCCGATGCGGCTTCACATGGTGTTGGGCCCCATGGATACTCTATTCCGGTCCTGAGCAAGCACGGGCATCGAGGTCTGTTTGGTTTGTCGTCTTCAGGCTCGGAGCAAGAATGGGCGAATTTTCTGGCCGCTACTCAATCTGCCTTGATCCAAATCGCCAACCGACTGCATCACCGCGTGATTGTCGAGGTATTTGGCGAGGATCGCCCGCACTTGACAACGAGAGAACTCGAGTGCCTGCGCTGGATCGCACTCGGCAAAGACACGAGCGAGATTGGCCTCATCTTGGACATTTCCCCGCACACCGCGCGGGATTATCTAAAATCGGTTCGTTATAAGCTTGATTGCGTCACATCGGCGCAAGCGGTAACAAAAGCGGTAAAATTGGGACTGTTGATCCTTTAATTGACTAAATTGCTACACGTTTTAGCAATACCTTTTTAACGCGGTGCATTCAAGACTCCCTTCTAAGTAGCCGGTGATTACGACGTGTGCCCCCCGGTGGCCGAGACCTTTCCCGCTGAGTTTGAGGGCCGAGAAGCCTTCAAAAGGAGGCCACGATATGATCGTCATAGTCCAACAATATAACGCTCACAAATATTCAAATTTGCTCGATGAGATGTTTCGACTGAGAGCTCGGATCTTTCATGATCGGCTGCGATGGGATGTGCAGGTTAGGGACGGCAGGGAGCGCGATAAGTACGACGATGAAGCACCGGTCTACATCATTTACACGGACGATTACGCGCGTGAGGTCAAAGGGAGTTTGCGTCTGTTACCCACGACTGGCCCAACCCTTCTCGCCGATGTCTTCGCTGATACGTTACCCGATGCGGTACATCTGAGCGCTCCGACAATCTGGGAATGCACCCGGTTCTGCCTTAGTGACCAGATTCTAGAGCGGGGACGACAGCAGGTACTTTTGGCTTCTGCTACTTTGCTCGAGGCTTTGCGTGATCTTGCAAAGAGCGCAAGCATTGATTCGATCATCGCTAACTTTGATGGCCGCGCGCTGCGTCTAATCCAGTCTCTTGGATGTGAGGTCGAAATTTTGGGGTCGACGTCAAAGTATGGTCGACCAATTTATCTTGGGATATATCGCATGTCCGAGCCGATTGCCCGCAGCGTGAGGGAAAAACTGAGAAACGCTCGATCGGAGGTGGCAAGAAGGGAGGAAATTGCTGCTTAACGGTACAATAATCTCGACTAGTCCAGCCAAGTCCTTGAACGACTCTATTTTATATTAGTTAGGATTGGTCCGGAAACGGATGAGGCAGCAAGGCTGTGGCGGCGACCTTGAAATTTCCACGCCGCACGACCCTCGATCGGTTGGAACGGCCTCGCCCAATGCAGGCCGTGGTCATTCGCGCCGATACACGCTCGGTTTTATGTTGGCGCCGATAGTAGGCATTTTCCGCCCTCGGCTGGAAGCCTGAACCCGCGGCGGCGCCCGCGGCAGGGCGGCTCCTCTTATTCGGACCTGCGCGGTGCGGCGCTGAGCGCGCGCACCTTGGAGGCGGAGATCGCTTCCGTCGACTCGTCGAGCACGATGCGCTCAACGGTATAGCCGACGTCGCGGCCATAGAAGACGTTGGTGATATTCGGCAGCGGCACCACCACGAAACGCCCGGCATGGACCGAGAGCGCGGTTTCGATCCGCTGCTTGACCGCAAAGAACGGCAGCGGATTCTTGGCGTCGATGCCGTGGGTATCGCGCACCGCGATGCACACCTGGCCGACGCGACGTAGGCCCTCCTCGATCAGCCGCTGGTGGCCGTTGTGGAACGGCTGATAGCGGCCGACGAACAGCGCCGTCGGCCGCTGCGGATCGAATGCCGGCCGCAGCTTGGCCAACGCCTGTTCGGCCCAATATTGCGGCGTGCCCTGGGCGCTGACGCGCAGATCGTAGCGCTGCGGCGGAACGAACATCTTGTTAGTGTCCTCGAAGCGGCCGTGCTCGATCCGGTCGATCCAGATCGTGAACGCCTCGCCGAACGCCGCCCGCGTCTGCTTGGTCGGGCAAATGAAATCGGCGATCACCGTGCCGCCAGCCTCGACGACGCGATCGCACATCCAGCCCATGCGGCGGGCGTGCACGACCCGGTCCGCGTGGCTGAAGCCGAGATCGCGCGAGAGATTGGCGCGCACCGCGTCGGCATGAACACCACCGCGTTGAGGAGCGGCGCCAGCGCGGTCGCGAGCGTGGTCTTGCCCGCGCCCGGCAAACCCATGACCAGAATTTTCCGTGGTTGCATCGCGGCGCGCGGCGTCCCGCTCACGCCGCGCCGGCCCGGTTCCAGCCGCGGGCGCGATAGGTGTCATAGAGTACTGAGCGGACGTTTCGCTGGCGCATGTCTCATCTCTCAATAGCATCATTAATTTACAACATTAGGCGTTCCGGCATCAAAACGC
>JASHXX010000278.1 GCA_030043335.1 Xanthobacteraceae bacterium | reverse complement strand
GAGATTTTCGAAGGGATGCGGAATCTGGAACGAGCGGCCGATGCCGGCGATGCAGCGGACGCGCGGCGGCGCCTGGGTGATGTCGCGGCCGTCGAACCAGACGGCGCCGGCATCCGGCCGCAACAGCCCGGTGATGAGATTGAATAGCGTTGATTTGCCGGCGCCGTTCGGCCCGATGATGCCGAGTGCCTCGCCTTGCGCCACCTCGAGGTGGACGCCGTCGACGGCCTTAAGCGAGCCGAACGATCGCGTCAGATTGTCCAGCCTCAGGATCACGCGCCCCGCCCGTCAAAGAGCCCGGTCCGTCGGACCGGGCTCCGCATCATATCGCACCCAAGCGGATCTCAGCCGCTCGGAATTCCGCCGATCAATGCTTAGACGATCGGCTCCATGTGGCCGCCGACCGGAATTTCGGTCGCGGTCTGGTTGTCGGTAATGACAATTTCGTACTTGTTGCCGCCGCGCAAGCGCCACTGGCCGCCGACGAGCGGCGTCTTGGCGATATTCTTCTGCGCGAAGGGCGGCAGGTTCTTCTGGCCCCACTCGATGTGCCCGACTACGGTCGCGAGATTGGTTGCGGCGATCGCTTTCGCGATCGCCTTGTTGTCAAGCTCGCCGGAACGCTTGAGCGCATCGACGGCGACTTCGAACAGCGCGTACGCGAACCCGATCGGCTGCGTCCATTGCTTGCCCGAACTCTTCTCGTAGGCGTCGGCAATCGCCTTCGCCGACTGTCCGGTCAGCGACGACTTGAATGGATGGCTCGGCGTCCACCACACCTCGGAGGAGAGATTGTTGCCGTTCTTGCCCAAGGCCTCGACCGCGACCGGGAACAGGATCGCCTTGCCAATCGAGGCCGCCTTCGGCTTGAAGCCCTGCTGCAAGGCTTGATTCCAGAACGTGGTGAAGTCCGGCGGAATCACCACGCCGGTGATAATGTCGCATTCGGCTTTCTTGAAGGCGTTGATCTGCGCGCTGAAATCGTCGGTGAGATTCTGATAACGGCCCGGATCGGTGAGCTTGTAGCCGAGCTTCTCGAGCACCGGTGGGAAGCCGACATGGGTGTCACCCCAAGCGTTGCCGTCGCCGTCATTGGGGAAGAGGCCGCCGACCGATTTGTCGGTCTTGAGCTGCCCCCACATATTGGTGAACACCGAGATCACGTCCTCGAGGCCCCAGAAGAAGTGGTAGGTGTAGTTGAACGGCTTCCACGACGACGGATCCGCCGGATTGCTCTGCCGGCCGATGAAGTAAGGCTGCCAGGGCGCCACGGTGGAGATGCACGGCGCCTCCTCGATCTCGCATTGCGTCGATACCGGATTGGTCGTTTCCGGTGTCGAGGCGACAAGCATCAGATCGATCTTGTCAGAGACAATCAGTTCCTTGGCGACCTCGGCGGCGCGGTTGGGATTGGACTGGCTGTCCTTGACCGCGACCTCGACCGGATAGCTCGAGCCGCCGATCTTGAGGCCGCCCTTCACCGTGTTGAGGAAATTGGAGACGACGAAATTGTCGGCCTGCGCGAATGCTGCGAGCGGTCCGGTCTGCGGACTGACATAGCCGAGCTTGATCGACTTGGCGGCCCGCACGGCCGGCGCGAACACCGAGCCAGCGGTGAGCGCGGCGCCGGTCGCGGCCGACGCCTTGATGAAGCTGCGGCGGTTCACTCGAATGGAAGCTGCTGTCCGCGCCATACCGTCCTCCCTGTACGATCGCACGCCGACCGGAATCGAGCCGTGCCGTTGGCGTTTCACCCGAAGCGAACCCGCGGCTTGCGCCGATTGGCGTTGCCGGTTATTTTGTTCGATTATCGAACAGAGGTTCGCATTGTGGGGCATACTTGCCGAGCGCCGCTGCTCTGTCAATCGGCGGCGCCGGCCGGCATCAACAAATAGGCGCCGGCGCGATGGCTGTGGATAACAGCGATAAGGAGTTCATGGCCACGCTCGCCAAGGGGCTTGCCGTGCTCGGCTCTTTCGACAAGGCGCGGCCGGCGATGACCCTGTCGCAGGCCGCGCAAGCAGCCGGTCTGTCGCGGGCCACGGCGCGACGGATCCTGCGTACGCTGACGACACTTGGATATGTCGAGCAGAGCGGCCGGCAGTTCGCGCTGTCCTCGCGCATTCTCAAGCTCGGCTACGCTTACCTTGCGACCCAGAACTGGATCGAGCAGGCGGCGGCGCCGATGCGCCAGCTCAGCGAGCAGTTTCACGAATCGTGCTCGCTCGCGATCCTGCAGGGAACGGAAATCGTCTACGTCGCGCGCATCCCGGCGAGCCGGATCATGTCGGTCGCGCTCGCCGTCGGCACGCGACTGCCGGCGTTTCACACCGCGCTCGGCCGTATCCAGCTCGGCTATCTCGACGACGCGGAGCTGTGGCGGCGGCTGCGGTCGCTGCGCATCGAGGCTTATACGCCTTCGACGATCACCGACATCCAGGCGCTGTTCGACCGGGTGCGCGAGGACCACGCGCAACAATTTGCCATCGTCGACGAAGAGCTTGAGCGCGGCCTGCGCGCGATCGCAGTACCGATCCTCGACCGCAACGGCCAGGCGGTCGCCGCGCTTAACCTCAGCACTCACACGACCCGCACCACGCGCAGTGAGATGCGCGAACGCTTCCTGCCGAGCCTGCGCGGCGTCGCCGAGCAGATCTCGGCTTCGGTCGTTTAGACACGCCGTCGCGTGGCCGCAGCTTGCTTGCCCGCCGAGCGGCAGGTATCGTTCGCGCAAGACCGAATACCGGACGATTGTTCGATAATCGAACAGAAAAAGCCGCAAAGGGAGGTGAGCGTGATGAGCGTAGCCGTCAAAGGAGCCAAGCCGGGTACCCAAGCCGCCGTCACCAAGCCACAGACCGGAAGCGAATACATCGATTCCCTGCGCGACGATCGCACTGTCTTCATCTACGGCGAGCGGGTGAAGGACGTGACCAAGCACCCCGCCTTTCGCAATACCGCGCGAATGGTCGCGAGACTCTACGACGCTCTCTACGATCCCAAGCACGCCGACAAGATCCTGGTGCCGACCGACACCGGAAACGGCGGCAAGACCCACGCATTCTTCAAGGCGCCGAAATCGCTCGACGATCTCCTCGCCGGGCGCAGCGCGATCGCCGAGTGGGCGAAGATCACCTATGGCTGGCTCGGCCGCTCACCCGATTACAAGGCTGCCTTCTTGGCGACGCTAGGCGCCAATGCCGAGTTCTATGATCCGTACACCGAGAACGCGCAGCGCTGGTACAAATTCAGCGAAGAGCGCCTGCCCTTCGTCAACCACGCCATCATCCATCCGCCGGTCGACCGCGACCGGCCGCCGAACGAGGTCGGCGACATCTGCTGCCACGTCGAGAAGGAGACCGACGCCGGCATCGTCGTTTCCGGCGCCAAGGTGGTGGCGACCGGCTCGGTGCTCACCAACTACACCTTCGTCGCCCACCACGGCCTCATCCCGGTGCAGGACAAGAAGTTCGCCGTGGTGTTCATGGTGCCGACCAATCATCCGGGGGTGAAATTCATCTGCCGCACCTCCTACGAGATGACCTCGACGGCGATGGGCAGCCCGTTCGATTACCCGCTGTCGAGCCGGATCGACGAGAACGACGCGGTGTTCATTCTCGACAAGGTGCTGGTGCCTTGGGAGAACGTGTTCGTCTATGCAGACATGGAGAAGGCAAACAATTTCTTCCCGCGTACCGGCTTCCTGCCGCGCTTCGTGGTGCATGGCTGCACGCGGCTTGCGGTGAAGCTCGACTTCATCGCCGGCCTGCTGCTCAAGGCGGTCGAGGCTTCCGGCACCAAGGACTATCGCGGCGTGCAGGCGAATGTCGGCGAGGTCATCGCCTGGCGCAATCTGTTCTGGGCGCTGTCGGACGCGATGGTGCGCGATCCGAAGCCTTGGATCGGCGATTACGTGCTGCCGAATATGGATCCGGGCAACGCCTACCAGATCATCGCCACGATCGCCTACACCAAGGTCAAATACATCATCGAGCAGACCGTCGCGTCGGGGCTCATCTATCTCAACTCCCACGCCAGCGACTTCAAGAGCCCGGAAATCCGGCCCTATCTCGACCGCTATATGCGCGGCTCCAACGGCTACAAGGCGGAAGAGCGCGTCAAACTGATGAAGCTTCTGTGGGACTGCCTGGCGACCGAATTCGGCGGCCGACACGAACTCTACGAGATCAACTATGGCGGCTCGACCGAGGAAATTCGCCGCTATTGCCTGTTCGGCGCCCAGGCCTCGGGCAACGCCGATCGCTTCAAGGGCTTCGCCGAGGATTGCATGGCTGAATACGATCTCGACGGCTGGAAGGTGCCCGACCTCACCGACCCGGGTGAGCTGAGCTATCACGTGCTGCGCGGCACGGGACGGTGACGGTGCGCGTCACCAGAAACTGAGGATCGGATCGGACCGGCGCTCCTGCGTGTGCGTCAGCGAGGCCAGATGGCCGACGTGAAGCACGATCGGCGCAACGCCGTCGAAGCGGCGCATGGCGAAGATGTGGCCGACGAACAGCGAATGGTCGCCGCAGGGGTGACGGGCGATCACCTTGGCGGCAAGCGTCGCGTAGGCATGCGCGAACAGCGGCGTCTTGCCCGCATATTCGTATTTCAGATCGACCCGCTCGAGCGGATTGCCGGAAAAATGGCGGATCAGCGCCTCCTGACCGCGGGCGAGGATGTTGACGCCGAAATGGCCGGCCTCGACGAGGTGGGCATGCATCCG
>JASHXX010000277.1 GCA_030043335.1 Xanthobacteraceae bacterium | reverse complement strand
AGCATCGCGATGGCGCATGGATTGTTCGTTGACGGCGTGTGGCACAGCCAGTGGTACGACACCGCCGCAAGCGGCGGCCGGTTCGTGCCGACCGAGCCGGTTTTCCGCAATTGGGTCACGCCGGACGGAAGCGCCGGGCCGACGGGAACAGCCGGCTTCGCGGCCGAGCGCGGACGCTATCACCTCTACGTCTCGCTCGCTTGTCCCTACGCGCACCGCACCGTGATTTTCCGCAAGCTGAAAGAGCTTGAGAGCGTGATCTCCATGTCGATCGTCGATCCGGTCATGGGCGACCAGGGCTGGGAGTTCGGCACCAGTCCGGGCACGACTCCCGACACCGTCAACGGCAAGCGTCGGCTCGGCGAAATCTATCTGCTCGCCGATCCGCGCTATAGCGGCCGCGTCTCGGTGCCGGTGCTCTGGGACAAGGAGCGTCGCACCATCGTCAACAATGAATCGCCCGAGATCATCCGCATGCTCAATGCGGCGTTCGCGGCCTTTACCAACGATCATATTGATTACTATCCGGCGGAGCTGCGCGCCGACATCGATCGGATCAATGCGCGCGTCTACAGCGACGTCAACATCGGCGTCTATCGCGCCGGCTTTGCGACCACCCAGGCGGCCTACGAGGAAGGCTGCCGCGGCGTGTTCGCCGCACTCGACTGGATCGAGGGCCTGTTGTCGCGCCAACGCTATCTCGTCGGCGCGCGCGTGACCGAGGCGGATTGGCGTCTATTCACGACACTGCTGCGCTTCGACGCGGTGTACTACAGCCATTTCAAATGCAATTTGCGCCGCATCGTCGACTATCCCAATTTGTCGAATTACCTGCGCGATCTCTATCAGGTGCCGGGTGTCGCCGACACCGTGAACATGGACCACATCAAGCGGCACTACTACATCAGCATGGCCGCGATCAATCCGACCCGCATTGTGCCGCTCGGGCCCGAGCTCGACTTTTCGGCGCCGCACGATCGCGGGCGATTTGGACAACACGCATAGCGTGGGTCGAGCGCCGGGCTTCGCGCGGACGTTGATCGAATCGTCGCGACCGGATGCTCGTTCGCACCTGCTCGGGCGTTCTTAAGCCTCTCGTTAACTTCGCAAGCGCTAGGCTTTGAGATTGCCGCCGGGCAGCTATGCGTATCGCCTTGGTTGAACCGAGCCGAACGGTCCAACGGATCGTCACCGGCATCATCGAGCCTTGGGGACATGAAGTTCGCACCTTCATGGACGCCCCAGAAGCGCTGGCTTGCCTGCGGGCGGAACGCAACATCTGCGTCCTGATAACCAGCGCGGAGCTCGCCTCGACCTCCGGCGTCAAGCTGGTGAGCGACGCGCGTTCGCTCGCCGGTGCACAGCGGCCGCTTTATATCGTGTTGATGTCATCGAGCGATCAGCGATCGAAGATGGTCGAGGCGCTGGAAAACGGCGCTGACGATTTTATTTCAAAACCTCCGGAGCCGGAGGAGCTTCGCGCCAGGCTGCGTGCCGCCGAGCGCATCACTTCGATGCAGGCAGAACTGATTACGATGGCGACAGTCGATTCGCTGACCGGACTACTGACGCGCCGGGCATTCGTCGCCGCCGCGGAACACATGCTGCAACGCGCGGCGGCCGGCCGGCACTTTTCCGTGTTCCTTTGCGATCTCGACAAGTTCAAGGCCATCAACGACACCCACGGCCACGAGGCCGGCGACGTCGTGCTCAAAAAAGTGAGCCAGGAATTGCGAATGTTGGATTTGCCGGCGGGACGGCTCGGCGGCGAGGAAATTGGGCTGTTGATGGACGGGCATCTCGACGATGCCATCGATCTCGCCGAACAGTTCCGCCAGACGGTCAGTGGTTTGACGATTCGCGCCGCAGGCGAGGTAATCGGGGTAACGTGCAGCATCGGCGCGGCCGAGTGGGAGCCGGGCGACACCCTGGACACGCTGCTGCGGCGGGCGGACGCCGCGCTTTATGAAGCCAAACGCTCCGGCCGCAATCGCGTCGTCGCGGCCGACAGCTTTGCCTTGGCCGACGAGCACAAAAGATGGCGCGGCGTCACTCGCGCATCGTCCCGCACCGACGCGTGAAACGGGTCGCCGCTTACGGCCGTGCCGCGTAGAACAGGTTTGTCGGGCTCTTGATGTCGAGCCGCTCGAAGTTCTGAAAGCCGGCCGAGCGAACGAGCGCTTCGGTGCGCGCCGGGCCGAGGCAGGTGCCGAGGCCCGGCCCACCTCGCGCCAGAGACTGCGTCATGCAGTGAAAGATGCTGAACCCGTAGAACATGGTGCCGATCGGATTGAAGTTGTCTTCAAGCCGGTCGGCCGCCTTGGGCTCGATGATGAACAGCGTTCCGTGCGGCTTGAGCAGGCCGTGGATTTCCTCGAGCGTGCGTTCCGGCGCGGCGAAGTCGTGGATGCAGTCGCACGCGGTGATGAGGTCGAAACCGTCGGCGGCGTCGAGGCTCCCGGTGGTGGCGGCGACGAAGGAGACGCGGCCGGAAACTCCTGCTTCTGCGGCAGCGGCTTCGGCCTGCCGGATCGACTCGCGGTCGGGATCGAGGCCGACGATGGTCGCCGCCGGAAAATTCTTGGCCAGCGCGAGGCATACCCGGCCGGCGCCGCAGCCGACGTCGAGCGCGCGGCCGCCGGCTTCGAGGCGGGCGCGCGTGTCGGGCAACGCCTGCAGCCAATAACCGGCGAGGCGCTGCTCGTATTGGCCGCGGTTCATCAGGTCGAGGCCGATCACGCCATCGGCGCCGAATTTCTCGAACGGAACGCCGCCGCCGCCGACAAACGCTGCGGCGATGTCGGGCGCGACCCGCAGCAGCACTGGAGCCATGACGAACAAGCCGCCCATGAAATGGTCGGTATCGTCGGACGCGAGCAGAAAGGCGTGCTCGTCGGGCAGACGGTAGGTCTCGCTGGCGGCGTCGTAGTCGAGATATTTGGCGCAGGTCATACCTTTGAGCCACTCCTCGACGTAACGCGCCGTTAGTCCCGATTCCCGCACCACGTCGTCAAGCCGCATGGATCCCTTGCCAGCCATGGCACGGAACAGTCCGGTCTTGACCCCGATATAGCCCATGCCGGCGGTCATCGTGCCCGCCATGTCGGCAAACACCTTGTCGGCAAAAGCTTTGACCCTATCCCGGTCCATCGAGTCGACGTCCTTAAGCGAACCGCTGTTTCGCCCGCGCCCGCGCTTTCATTGCTTCGACTTCGCGGTTGCGCGCCGGGCTTGCCGTCTCGAGCGATCTGAGTAGGCGACGGGCGGCGCCGGCGACCTCGTCGACCGCGCGATTGAACGCCGCCTCGTTGGCGCGCGACGGGTGCGTATATCCGCTGAGCTTGCGCACGAACTGCAACGCCGATGCACGAATTTCGTCCTCGGTTGCCGGCGGCTCGAAATTAAAAAGCGTGCGGATGTTCCGGCACATCGACGTCTCCTTCGGGCTCGTTTCGGCGCGCCGCGGGTGGCCCGCTATCTGGAAATGTAGCGGCTCTCTTGGGAAAAGATAATCCCGGCGATAGAGTCATCGCGGGCTTGCATGGGAGCGTTCGGTGGCGTCTGTCGCGGCCGAATCTGTGACGATTGCGGGCGATGACGGCATCGGCGTTTCCGGCTTGCTGCAGACGCCGCGCGGCGCGCGCGCCGGTTACGTGCTGGCGCATGGCGCGGGAGCTGGAATGCGGCATCCGTTCATGGCTGCCGTAGCGGCGGAACTCGCGGAGCGCGGCGTCGCCACGCTGCGCTATCAGTTTCCCTACATGGAAAATCGCGGCAAGCGGCCCGACCCGCCGCATGTCGCGCAGGCGACCGTGCGGGCCGCTGTGGCTGCGGCGTTGCGGCTGCTGCCGGGACTGCCGCTCATCGCCGGCGGCAAATCATTTGGCGGCCGGATGACCTCGCAGGCGCAGGCTAGGGCGCCGCTGCAAGGCGTCCGCGGGCTCGCTTTCCTCGGCTTTCCACTGCACCCGGCCGGCCGGCCGTCGCAGGAGCGCGCCAAACATCTGTTCGACGTAGAGATCCCGATGCTGTTCCTACAAGGCACGCGCGATGCGCTGGCGACGCTCGGGCAGATCGAGCCGATTTGCCAGGCGCTGGGTTCCCGCGCGACGTTGCGGCTCTTTGCCGAGGCCGATCATTCGTTTCACCTGCCGGCCAAGTGCGGCCGAACCGACGCCGAGGTTCGCAGCGAGATGCTCGATGCGCTCGCCGCCTGGATCGACGGCGTGGCCAGCACGCCGGAACGGAATCAGGCGGGCGGGGCTACCGGCTGGTAAATACCGGCACGCGCCGCTCCGCCATCGCCTTCACACCTTCCTTGAAATCGTCGGTCCGGCGCAGGCGGGTTTGCTCGGCAAGCTCGTGTTCGGTCGCCGCGCGCACGCGGTCGGCGAGATCGCCGCGCATGGTGGCGCGCGTCGCCATCAGGCCGAGCGGGGAGTTCTCGGCGATCTCCGCGGCAAGGGCGAGCGCGGCGGCGCGCACTTCGGTTTGCGGCGCCAGCACATCGGCGAGTCCGATGGCGTGCGCCTCGTCGCCGCGGACACGACGGCTGGTATAAAACATCAGCGCCGCCTTGGTCGGGCCGATCACCGCCGGCAACGTGACGGTCAGGCCGAAGCCCGGATGAAAGCCGAGACGGGTGAAATTGGCGCAGAAGCGCGCCTCGGCGCAGGTGACGCGGAAATCGGCGACCATCGCCAGCCCCAGTCCGCCGCCGACCGCGGCGCCGTGCACGGCAGCGACGATCGGCTTTTTGGTGCGGAACAGGCGATTGCCCTCGATGTAAAGGTGCGCGGCGCCCGGCCGCGGGCCGCTCAACAGCGCGCCGCCGTCGCTATCGCTGTCGCCGAAATTGGCGCCGGCGCAAAACGCCTTGCCCTGCGCCGCCAACACCAGCGCGCGGCATTCGCCGTCGGCGTCGAGCGCCTCGAACGCCTCGGCGATCTCCCTGATCAGCGCGATGTCGAAGAAATTATTCGGCGGCCGCCTGATCTCGACCAGCGCCACCTGGCCGTTTTTCTCTACGCCGATATCCTTGAACTGGCCCATGGCGGCTGTTCCTTCGCCTGTGGTTACTCGGCGGCGCCGCGGCGCTCGGCCGGCTCGCTCTCACGCCGGACGATCAGGGCGTCGACTACGGAAACGCCTTCGCCCTTCGCGTGCACGATCACCGGATTGAGATCGATCTCGGCGATGTCGTCGGCGTTGTCGGCGGCAAACTGCGACAGCGCGACCATGAGGTCGGCGAGCGCCTCGGTGTCCGCCGGCGCCGAGCCGCGATAGCCGCCGAGCAGCCGGGCGCCCTTGAGGCGGCCGATCATCGCGCGCGCGGTGCCGTGGTCGAGCGCCACCGGCGCGAGCACAACGTCGCCGAGCGCTTCGACCAGGACGCCGCCGAGACCGACCACCAGCATCAGCCCCCAGGTCGGATCGCGGTTGACGCCGAGGATGATCTCATGGCCGGGCGTGGCCATCGGCTGCACCAGGACGCCGTCGATGCGCGCTGCCGGCGCATGGCGCTTGGCGGCGGCGAGCACACGATCAAAGGCCGCGCGCACTGCTGTCCCGCTGACATCCAGCGCGACGGCGTCGGCTTCGGTCTTATGCGCAATGTCGTCGGATTGAACCTTGAGTGCCACCGGCCGGCCGATTGCCTGCGCTGCCGCCAGCGCTTCCTCCGCCGAGCGCGCGAGCGTTCCCGCGTCGTGAGCGCCGATACCGTAAGCCGCCAGCAGCGGCCGCGCCCGGTATTCACACAGCACCGGGCCTGATTGCGCCAGCATCGCGGCAACCTTCGCGCGGCCTGCCGGGCGCGGCGCCGTTTCGAGTGGCCGCAGCAAACTTTCGCGCAGCACCCGGTACTCGGCCATCGCGCGCAGCGTGCGGGCGCAGCCTTGCGCGTCGGTAAACAGCGGATAGCCGGCTTCATTGAGGATCTCGATAGTGCGCTCGGCCGGCAGCGTGTAGGTCCACATGAACACCGGTTTCGACGATTCTCGGGCGAGCTCCTTCAGCTTCGGCAGGTCGGCCTCGAGAAAGGCCGAGCGTCGTGCCGTGATCACGACGACGACGCTGTCAATCCTCGGCGAGCGCGCCACGAGGCGCGCGAACTGGGCGTAGCCGAGTTTCTGCACGCCCTGGGCGGTCGAATCGACCGGATTCTGCGAGGTGGCGTAGGCGGGCAGATGCACGTCGATCGTCGCGCGCGTCTCGTCGTCAAGCACCGGCACCTCGAGCCCGGCGGCGGCGCACGCGTCCGCCATCCACACGCCGGCGCCGCCGGAGGAGGTGCAGATGCCGACGCGGCTGCCAAGCGGCATGCGGTCGCCGCAGGCGAGAAAGCCGGATGCGACGTCGAGCATCTCGTCGAAATCGCGGCCCTCGATCAGTCCGTAGTGCTCGAAGATGGCGCGATAGGCCGCCTGCGATCCGGCAAGGACGGCGGTATGCGAAGCAACCGCGCGGCGGCCGGGCTCGGTCTGGCCGATCTTGCGAACGATCAGCGGCTTGCCGGCCTTGAGCGCCTTTTCCGCGACGCGCCTGAATTTCTCCGGCGTTTTTATCGCCTCGATCAACAGCAGAAAAACATCGGTCCCGCCCTCATCGAGCATATAGTCGATGAGGTCGGAAATCTCGAGCACGGCTTCGTTGCCGGTGGTGACGATGTAGCGGAATGGGAGCTGGCGCGGGCGCGCGCGATCGAAGAAGGCAAAGCCAAGGCCGCCGCTCTGCGAGATGATCGAGACCCGGCCGCGGCCGAGCGGCCGCTTCGGCATCAGCGGACCGGCGCTCTTGTCCATCGCCGGGCTGAAATTCGCGCACAGCGATGCGGCGATATTGGCGAAACCTTCGGTGTTCGGCCCCTCGACCGCCATGTCGTAGCGGCGCGCGGTGGCCGCGATCTCGCGCTGCATGCGCGCTCCAGCCTCTCCCGCTTCGGCAAAGCCGGAACTGAGAATGACCGCCGCCTTGATGCCGGCGCGGCCGCAGCGCTCGAGCTCCGCCGGCACAAACTCGGCGGGAACGATCAGCACCGCGAGGTCGACCGGCCGCGGCAGCGCGTCGACCGATGGATAGGCTTTCACGCCCTGCACTTCCGCCGCGCTGCGGCTCACCGGATAGATCTCGCCGGCGAACGGATGGCCGCGGATGATCTCGAACACGCGCCCGCGCAAAATGTGGGTGTCGGAAGAGGCGCCCACGACCGCCACCGATTTCGGCCACAGCAATTTTCCGATATCCGGCACGTGTATTCGTCCTCAGCGCAGGCCCAGGCCGCGGGCGATGATGCCGCGCAGGATCTCGGTGGTGCCGCCCTGAATGGTAAGCTTGGGCGCGACCATGGTCGCGAAGGCAAGCTGATCCTCGAGCGTGGCGCGATTGAGGATCTCCGGCTCGAGAAAGGCGGCAAGATCGCGGACGC
>JASHXX010000276.1 GCA_030043335.1 Xanthobacteraceae bacterium | reverse complement strand
AACTGGACGAAATTCTCCTGGAACATGCTGACCAGCTTGCGCGCAGTCTGATCGAATTCGAGCTTGTTCTGCCAGGTCTTCTGCGGATAGAGCAGGTGCGGCTCGACGCCGGCGACCTGGGTGGGGACCACAAAACCGAAATACGGATCGGTGCGGAATTTCGCGTTCTTGAGCGAGCCGTCGAGCACGGCATCGATCAGCGTGCGCGTCACCTTGATTGGCATGCGCCTGCCGACGCCGTAAATGCCGCCGGTCCAGCCGGTATTGACCAGCCAGCAATCGACTTTGTGCGCGCTGATGAGTTCGCGCAGCAAATTGCCGTAGACCGAGGGATGGCGCGGCAGGAACGGTGCGGCAAAGCAGGTGGAGAATTCCGGCTGGACCCCGACCAGGCCCTTCTCGGTGCCGGCGACCTTCGCGGTATAGCCGGACAGGAAGTGGTACATCGCCTGGGCCGGCGTCAATTTGGCGATCGGCGGCATCACGCCGAAGGCGTCCGCAGTGAGGAGCACGATGTTGCGCGGCTGCCCGGCACGGCCGCTGCGCGAGGCGTTGGGAATGAATTCGAGTGCATAGGCGGCGCGGGTGTTCTCGGTCTTCGACTCGTCGTTGAAATCGCAGATTCGCGTCGCCGGATCGAACATCACGTTCTCCAGCACGGTACCGAAGCGCTGGGTCGTGGCGAAGATTTCCGGCTCGGCCTCTGCCGAGAGCCGGATGCATTTGGCATAGCAGCCGCCCTCGAAATTGAACACGCCATGCGGGCCCCAGCCGTGCTCGTCATCGCCGATGAGCGTGCGCTTGGGATCGGCTGACAGCGTCGTCTTGCCGGTGCCGGAGAGGCCGAAGAACAGCGCAACCTCGCCGTCGGCTCCGACATTCGCCGAGCAATGC
The DNA here is from genome assembly GCA_030043335.1 of Xanthobacteraceae bacterium. Classification (GTDB taxonomy): domain Bacteria; phylum Pseudomonadota; class Alphaproteobacteria; order Rhizobiales; family Xanthobacteraceae; genus BOG-931. The sequence goes on along the minus strand of JASHXX010000276.1, from coordinate 1,931 downwards.
ATCGGCATCACGCTCTCGGCCGGCAGATAATAGTTGAGCGTCGTAAACACCGATTTCTTCATTTCGCCGGCATAGGACGTGCCGCCGATCAGGATGATGCGCCGGTTGAAGTCGAGCGCGATCACGGTCTCGCTGCGCACGCCGTGGCGTTTGGGATCGGCCTTGAACGACGGCAGCGCGACGATGGTGAAGTCGGGCACGTAGTGCGCAAGCTCGGTGCGCGCCGGCCGGATCAACAACGCGCGGATGAACATCGAGTGCCAGGCAATCTCGGTGTAGACGCGGGTCTTGATCCGATATTTCGGATCGGCGCCGCCATAGAGGTCCTGCGCGAATAAAGTCTTGCCCCTGGCATGGGCGATGAAGTCGTCGAGCAGCAACTGAAACTTTTCCGGCGCCAGGCGGCCGTTCTTTTCCCACCAGACCGTCTTCTCGGTTTGCGGATCGACGACAACGAATTTGTCTTTCGGGCTGCGTCCGGTATGCGCGCCGGTCTCGGCGCAGAACGCGCCGCCGTAAACGAGAGAGCCTTCGCGATTGGCAATCGCGTGCTCGACCAGCACGGTGTCCGGGAGATTCCAGTGGACGGCGGCGAGATCTTTGAAGCCGAATTTGTCAGCGCCGTGAGCGGCGTTCCGCAGACCCGTTTCTTTCACGCTCGCCTCCGCAACTCCTCCGGTGTCGGCGCCGGAATTCTTTTAAGATCAAGGCCGCAGCAAGAGCAGGCGAATGCGCCGATGACCGCTTGACGGCGGCGGAGACCTATAGGCGGCATCCCGGCTTTTGCCAAGGTGCTTGCTCAATGATGTCGACCGCCTCGTTGCATCGCAACAGCGTGCGGCGAATTCCGGCCGCTAACCATAACGCGCGAGATGACAAAACAGTCATCGTTTTCTCGAAAGCCGTATCGTCCGGCGTTCACGCCTTGCTCTGCGCCTCCTGAGCGAGGGCGACCAGCGTCCGGCGCAACTCCCCGGCATTGGTCACGCGCGCCGGGAACGGCAGGCGCAGCGTCGCGTCGCCGCGCGCCAGATCGACGCCATCGGGATCGAGGCCGGTAAGCCGCCACGAGCCATCTTCGGCGCCGAGCAGCCGGGTGGCATAGAGCCGCACCGCGTCGGCATGATCTTCGTTCATGTGCGCGACTGCGCCGGCCTCGCTCTCGATCAGGTTCTCGGCTCCGGAGACGTCGGTCATCACCTCGACAGCTTTAAGGTCGGCGGCGCGGGCAAAGCCGGCATTGAGGTGCGCAGACGCGGCAGCAAGGCGCCAGAACGAGAAATCGGCGAAATCGGCGTAGAGCCCCGATTTCGGGTGGCGCGCGAGGAAGCGCCGGCGCAGGCGCGGTGCGTCGGCGTCCTCACGCCCAACCAGCGTGAAAACGCCGGTTAGTGTAAGTCGCGGGTGCGCGAGCGGGTCGCCCTTGCCGGCGGCGGCGAGAAGGAGCGAAGCGCGGCCGTCCTGCTCGAGATTGGCGGTATGCGTCGCCAGCCGCGAAATTAAGATTAACGGCGAGCCGTCGATGTCGGTGGCGACGTTGACGAGCGACGCGAAGGGATGGCCGGTATTGCGGTCGATGGTCGCGAGCGCGCCGGACCGCGCCAACCGCAGCAGCGCCTTGGCAACGGCACGCGGGTCAAAATCCGGCGCCGGCGCGTTTTCCGGCAGGCGGTCGGGCATGATCCCGGGTAACGGAACCGGAAACGGAATTGTGTTGTCGGCTTCGGCCATGCGCTCTCTCCGGTTCCCCGGCTCTGCCACGGTAATTGCCCCGATTCTGCCTTGTATGGTCACACTTCCGCCTCTACATGGGGATTCAAAGGCTTATGGGGCCGGGGCAGGTGATGCTGCGGCCGACTCATGTTAGAAGGCCGCCATGCCGACCATCGCTCTCGTCGATGACGACCGCAATATCTTGACCTCGGTTTCTA
>JASHXX010000275.1 GCA_030043335.1 Xanthobacteraceae bacterium | reverse complement strand
GATCGGCAGGACCAGGAGCGCCACGAAGATTTGGCGGCCGGGAAGGCGCTCCAGGAACAACAAAGCCATAAGCATGCCGAGGATGAGCTCTGCCGGGAGCGCAATTGCGGCGATGATCAGCGTGTGCAGCAGCGCCAGCCACAAGCGGGCATCCTTGAACAGGGCGAAGTACTGAACCAGCCCGTGGAACGAGGTGTCCTCCTCGGTCATGCTGATATTTTGCACGCTGACCATCAGCGTGTAGATCAAAGGGAACAGACCGATCAGCAGGATGACCAGGATCGCCGGCGCGATCACCAAATATTTGAAGCGGCGATCCGAGAACTCGGAAAACCGCAGACCGAGACTCGAGCCGCTTGCAGTCACGCGAACCGTCATGCCGTGAGCTTGGTCGCTGGGCAGGCACCGGCCCAGGGAGGTCGGCGGCAGCGGACTTGGCCGCCGCCGCTGACGGAAGTCAAATCATTTCGGATAGGCGCTCGGCTTGCCGGCCCAATCCAGATAGGCGGCGCGCTGCTTGTCCACCCCGATCTTCTCGGTCAACTCGTCCCACTGGGCGGCGACGTCGTCGAGAATCTTCTTGCTGGGCTCGCCCGCCCAGAGCCGGGTCATCGCCTGCCGCAGCGCCTCTTCGTATTTGTCGACTTGAAGGATCGAGAGGTCGAGCAGTCCGGTATCGGCGCCAGCGCGGAGCGTCTTGAGATATTTCGGTGCGTCGGCCCACCGCGCCATGTAGGCCGCATTGGTGTAGTGCGACTCGCGGAACGGGTCGCGCAGCGTATAGGGCAACTGAACGCGCTCCGTGCTCACGTCTTCGCTGTTCAGCCATTGGATGAACAGATAGGCGGCTTCCTTGTTCTTGCTTTTGGAGGACACGCTCAACGAGAAACCGAGCGCCAGCTCCGGCCTTTCGCCCGGGGGCAGCGCATAGCCGACCTTGTCGACAATCTTCGACGTCGGCACCCAGGACAGCGCCTTTTCCCCCGCCAGATAGCCGGCGGCGAAGCGGCCGAACGGCGGCCAGGAGATCGTCATCGCGATGTCGCCGTTGAGGAACGCAGTCAGTGCTTCGACGAAGCCCCAGGTCTCGACGCCGGGCGGCATGAACTTGTTTTCGGCGCGCATGTCGTCGAACACTTTTACGCCGATGTCGCTGTTGACCGTCGCTTTCATCGTCTTGGGATCAAAGAATTTGCCGCCCTCGACGCGGAAACGCTCCTGGAACAACAACTGGCTGTAGGCCGGTTGGCGGAACTGACCGGCGCCGTAAATCTTCGGCGCATATTTGTCGGTCAGGAACTTGCCGATCTCGTCGTATTGCTTCCAGGTCTTCGGCGGCCCCAGGTCATAGCCGTACTTGGCTTTGAACTCCTCGCGGTTCTTCGGATCCTCGAAGAGGTCCTTGCGGTAATAGAGGACGAAGACGTCGCCGTCGTCCGGGAACCCGTAAATCTTGCCGTCAACCTTCATCTGATTGTCGCGGTAAGTCGGCGCGATCTTCTGCAGTTCGTCGCGGAATCCGTACTTGTCCACGTACGCGTCGAGTTGCTCCAACGCCCCGGCGCGCACCAGGTCCGGCATCCAGCTCGGCACGACGTTGAGCGCGTCATAGGCGCCGGTGCCCGCGCGATGCTCCTGAAGAATCTTAGTGAACATCTCGGCCGTCGGCACCTCGATCACCTTGATCTTGATGCCGGTCAGCTTCTCCCAACGCGGGCCTGAAAAGTTCAGCGGATCGAGCGATTGCAGACCCGCCTCCCAGACGACACTGATCTCGGTTCCGGCATACTTCTTCGCGGCTTCAACGGCACGTTCGGCCGCGGTCTCGGCTCTTACCGACGCCGCGGCGCTCGCCGCCACGAGGACGGCCGCAGCAAGACTTTTCACGATGCGGCTCAACGTCATTCCTCCCTCCCTTTGGCCAAAGGCGGGTGTTTCCCCGCTCCTTTGCCCCAACTGAAGCTTATGGCATAGTCCGTGTCAAGGCGATGGTATGATAGGTATACCATGAGGCGCTACGCGATCGAACGACCGAAGCTTTCCGATCAGGTCGTCGCACTGCTCGAGGACGAGATTGTCCGGGGCGTGCGCCGCTTCGGCGATCAACTCCCCTCGGAGCGCGAGCTGATGCGTCAGTTCGGCGTAGGGCGACCGGCGATCCGCGAGGCGCTCTTCGCGTTGCGAAGAAAAGGCTTGATCAAGGTCGGCAGCGGCACCCGCGCCCGAGTTACGCAGCCCACGCCGGCCGCGATATTGGGCGAGTTGTCGGGCGCCGCACGGCATCTTTTGGAGCAGCCGGACGGTCAGCAGCATTTTCAGGAGGCGCGCTCGTTCTTCGAGATCGGGCTCGCGCGTTATGCGGCGCGCCACGCCACCAAGAAGGACCTGGTGCGACTGGAGGCGGCTCTCGCCGCCAACCGCGCGAGTATCAAGGACCTGCCGGCGTTCAAGCGTACCGACATCGAGTTTCACTTCGTTCTGGCGGAGATTCCGCGCAACCCGATCTTTCCGGCGATCCACGATGCCATGGTCGATTGGTTGACCGACCAGCGCGACGTCACGCTGCAGGTAGCCGGGCAGGTGCTGATCGCCTACAGGGCGCACGAGCGCATCTTCAAGGCCGTTGCTTCGCGCGACCCCGACCGGGCGGAACGGACAATGGCCGGGCACCTCAAGCAACTGTATCGGGTGTACGAGCGGGTTCGCGCCAGCTTCCGCGCCAGGCCAGCCATTGACGACCTCAATTCGGTGGCGACGCGGCGGTTGTGGTCTGGAGCATCATAGCGATGGACGCACGCGTGCCGTCGGCGCTTACCGGCGACTGACCGAGACTGGACGGGAGCAGCGAATGCCGCGCTTCGCCGCAAACCTGACGATGATGTTCAACGAGTGGCCGTTTCTGGATCGCTTCGATGCCGCGGCCGATGCCGGCTTCGGTGCGGTCGAGTTTCTGTTCCCCTACGAGCACTCTCCCGACGCGATTGGCCGATGCCTTTCGCGCAATCGCTTGACGCAGGCGCTGTTCAACCTGCCGCCGGGCGATTGGTCGGCGGGGGAGCGAGGCTTCGCCGCGCTTCCCGGTCGCCTCGGTGATGTTCAGCGCAGCGTCGACATGGCTTTGCCGTTCGTCCACGCCACCGGGACCAGACGGCTGCATCTGATGGCCGGAATCGTCGACAATCATGACGCCAAATCGGCGGCGGCCTATCGCACCGCGATCGCGTGGGCGGCCGACAGGGTCGGTCGCGAAGGCGTCGACCTGGTGATCGAGCCGATCAATAGCCGCGACATGCCTGGATATTATTTGAACGATTTCAGGCTCGCTGAAACGTTGATCGCAGAACTCGCCTTGTCGAACCTCAAGCTGCAATTCGACATCTATCATCGTCAGATCATGCATGGAGATGTGACCACGGCGCTGCGGCGATTGCTGCCGATCATCGGCCACGTGCAGATCGCCAGTGTGCCCTCTCGCAACGAGCCGGCGGGCGAGGAGCTGAACTATCTCTTTCTGTTCGAGGAACTCGACCGGCTCGGATATGACGGTTTCGTCGGGTGCGAGTACCGGCCGCGCGGCAAGACAGTCGAGGGGCTTGATTGGTTTTTGCCCTGGCGGGGCAAGCCTCTCTCCGCGGCGGCGCGAGCGCGCCCATGAGCGTGCGGCTCGGTTGCGTTGCGGACGACTATACCGGGGCGTCGGATCTCGCCAATACCTTGACCAAATGCGGACTGCGTACCCTGCAGACGATCGGCATTCCTGCCGACGGTTTTGCCGTGCCGGATGCTGATGCCGTCGTCGTATCACTGAAAATTCGCTCCATCGCGGCGGCTGAAGCGGTGGCGTCGGCCCGCGCGGCGGATGCGTGGCTCAGGGCACGCGGCGCGCGCCGGGTCATGTACAAAATCTGTTCGACGTTTGATTCCACGGACGCCGGCAACATCGGTCCGGTGCTTGACGTCTTGCGTGCCGATGCCGGCGACGCAATCGTGGTGGTGACGCCGGCGTTCCCGGAGACCGGGCGTACCGTGTTCCAAGGCAATCTGTTCGTCGGCTCGCTGCCGCTCGATGAAAGCGCGCTCAAGGATCACCCGCTCAACCCGATGCGCGACGCCAATTTGGTCCGCGTGCTGGCGCGGCAAAGCCGGTCGAAGGTCGGCCTGATCGACCTCAAAACGGTGGCGGCCGGTCCTGCCGCCATCCGCAGCCGCCTCGTGGATCTCGCAAAGGAGGGCTTCGCCGCCGCCATCGTGGACGCGGTGTTCGAGCGCGACCTCGAAGCCATCGGCGCCGCCGCGCTCGATCAGCGCTTCTCGATCGGCGCCTCCGGCCTCGGCCTCGGACTGGCTCGTGGTCTCCTTGCGTCGGGCGTCATACGAGCGGCGGCCGCGACAGCGGCGATCGGTGCGCCCGTCGGCGGTCGCGCCGCCTGCCTCGCCGGCAGTTGCTCACAGGCGACGCTTGGGCAGATCGAGCGTGCCGAGCGGACGCTGTCGGTGCTCAGGCTCGATAGCGACGGATTGATCTGCGGGGCGCAGGAAGTGCAGCGCGCGCTCGCATGGGCAGACCAGCATCTCGAGCAAGGGCCAGTCCTGCTGGCAAGCAGCGCCACGCCGGATCAGGTCGCCGCGGTGCAGGCACGCCACGGCCGCTCGGAAAGCGGGCATGCCATCGAGCAGGCGATGGCGAGGATCGCGGCAGGTCTCTTGGACCGCGGCGTCCGCCGACTTATCGTCGCTGGAGGCGAAACCGCGGGCGCCGTGGTGGACCGTCTTGCCATCCCCGCATTTCTGGTGGGCCCGGAGATCGCGCCCGGCGTCCCGGTTCTGCGCGCGATCGGTGCCAAGTCTGGTGAAATGCTGCTGACGCTCAAGTCGGGAAATTTCGGCGGTCCGGACTTCTTCATGGATGCGCTGCGGCTGATGCCGTAAGCAAGACCGCATCACGTTCGCTGGCCGCGGCTGCTCCGTGTTCTTGCCGTTCGCGGTTCAGGCCGGCTTGAGTGCGGCCACCTGCGCTTCGGTCAGCAACCGGACGTTGGCGCCGCGCAGAAGCAGAAAGAGCTTCGCCGTTTCCTCCAGTTCTTCGATCGCGTTGGCCGCGGCATCGAGGTTGCTGCCGGCAACCACCGGGCCGTGATTGGCGAGCAGAACCGCATGGTGCTTCCCGGCGAGCCGCGCCACCGCGTCGGCCAGACCAAGATCGCCCGGCGGGTAGTAGGAAACCAGCGGCAACCGGCCGACGCGCATGACGTAGTAAGCGGTGATCGCGGGCAGCACATTTGCGGCGTCGATGTCGGCAAGCGCGGACACGGCGACCGAATATGTCGAGTGCAGGTGCACGACCGCGCCTGCCTGGGGGCGTTCCTTGTACATGGCGCGATGCAGGAAGCTCTCCTTGGTCGGCGGGTCGCCGGAAACGAGGTTGCCGTCGGCGTCGAGCTTGGCGAGCCGCGCGGGATCGAGCCGGCCGAGCGAAAAGTTGGTCGGGGTCATCAGCCAGCCGTCCTCAAGCCGGACGCTGATGTTCCCGGCGCTGCCGAAAGTGAGACCGCGCGAGAACAGCGATTCGCCGAGCCGGCAGATTTCTTCGCGCAGACTTGATTCATTTAGTTGAGGCATGTCAGCGCCCTCAAGAAGAAAACCTCGCGGCCGAATTGCTGAATTCGCTCACCCGTGCTGTAGAACCGGAACGCGGCTGCCGAACTCGTCCTCGAGGTGGGCGCGGATGATGTCGTCGAACGAGGCGTCGGCGCGGAATCCGAGCGCCAGCGCGCGGCGCGCGTCGAACGTGCGCGGCCACCCGGCCACGATCTTGGCGATCACGGCATCGGGCTCGCGGCGGATGAGTTTGACCGCCTTGTCGCCGGCGACGCGTCGCAATGCTTCGATCTCCTCAGCCACCGTGGCCGCGAGTCCTGGCATCGTCAGCGCTCGCCGCGCGCCGAGCGAGGCCAAATCGATCGCCGCGGCGTGGAGCAGAAAACCGACGGCGGCGCGCGGACTCGCATGCCAGTGACGCACGTCATCCGACACCGGCAGCACCGCCTCTTGGCCGGCAAGCGGCTCACGCAGGATATTGGAGAAGAAACCCGATGCCGCCTTGTTGGGCTTGCCGGGTCGGATGCAGATTGTCGGCAAGCGGATGCTGATGCCGTCGAGGAACTCCCGGCGAGAATAGTCGGCAACAAGCAGTTCCGAGACCGCCTTCTGGGTCCCGTAGCTGGTCAACGGAGTGCTGAAGAACTCGTCGCCGATCGGCTCCGGGAAGGGCGCACCAAAGACCGCGATCGAGGACGCGAAGACGAGCCTTGGCCGATACGGCGCCTTCGCTCCCTCACGGCGGATCGCTTCGAGCAGATGCCGGGTCCCGTCGAGATTGATACGGTAGCCCTTGTCGAAATCTGCTTCGGCCTCGCCGGAGACGACCGCCGCAAGATGAAATACGAAGTCGGGTCGCGTGGCGATGCACCGGGCGACGGCCTCCGGATCGGAAACGTCGAGCGTCGCCAGCGACAAACGACCGGCGAAGCCCGCGGGTTTTTCAGGTTGCGTGATGTCGATGAGCGAAAGCGCCGTGATCTCTCGGCCGGCCAGCGTCCCGTCGCCCGCCAGCCGCTGCGTGAGCTTGCGCCCGATCATTCCAGCGGCGCCAGTGATCAATACGTGTACCATTCGCTCCGCCGGAGGACTCGACACTAAGCGGGATCCTAGACCACAATCCGGCGGTTAGCCAATCGGCGGCCCTCGCTTGAAGTGCCTTGCGTGCATCCCGCGTTCCACGCGATCGCCGGCCTCGTGCGCGGCGGCTCGCGGCGCACGCGTCATGTGCGCGCGAACACACGACGCCTTGGCCCGCGAGCCAGCGAGCCGACGGCACTTTCAGATGGCCGTGCGCCGGCGGTAGGCTTGCACTTAGTGCCGGCGCGATGGTCGGAGCGATTGCCGGACGAGAATTTCTGAACCGCCGCATTTCAGGCGGCAGCTAGGGGGAAGCACAATGGCAGCGCAGGGCCTTAAGGATTTTGCCGGCAGCAAGTCGCCAAAGTTCGGCCATTTCATCGTCGAGTTCGCAACACCCGGCATCGGCCACATCCTCAAATCAGCCGGATGCGACTTCGTGCTCTTCGATCTTGAGCATTCGGGCTTCGGCTTCGAGACGGTCAAGAGCGCCGTCCGCTATTTTGAGGCTGCCGACCTGCCGGTCATCATCCGCGCGCCGTCGAAGGAATATCACCACATTGCCCGGGCCATGGACATGGGCGCCGAAGGCCTGATGCTGCCGATGGTCGGCTCCGTTGCCGAGGCGCGCCATATTCTGAACTCCGTGAAATACACGCCGGAAGGCGGCCGCGGCGTCGCCCTCCAGGTCTCGCATGACCGCTACCGGCCAGGCGCCGTCGCCGAGAAATTCGCGGCGGCCAACCGGCGCAGCACTCTGTTCTGCCAGATCGAGACGGCGGAGGGCGTGAAAAACGCCGATGCGATCGCGGCATTGCCGGGCGTCGATTGCCTGTGGGTCGGCCACTTCGACCTTTCGGTAGCGCTCGGCGTTCCGGGTGAATTCAGCTCCAAAAAGTTCACCGACGCCACTAGGCGCGTTGCCGCCGCGGCCGCCAGGCATGGAAAATCCTTGGGACGCCTGGTGCCCACGGTGCAGCAGGGCATCGAGTACTACGACAAGGGTTTCGACTTCATCTGCTATTCGGGCGACGTGTGGATATTGCACGACGCACTTGCTGAGGCCATCGGCAAGCTGCGCCAGGGCTGCGTTCCGAAGAAGGCGACGAGGAAGCGATGAGCGGCGATTTTCGCGTGGCCCTGTCGGGTGATTTCATCAAAACCGACGGCTCTGCGGTCTTCCCCGACTTCGATCTCGAGCCGCTGCGTCAAGCTCCCGGCGTCGAGATTTCCTTTCTTCAGTCCTCGGATCCGGTGCGGGCGGACCAGCTTGCCGACTTCGACGCGCTCATCCTGCTCCTCCATCGCTTCACCCAGGATAGCATCCATCCCAATGGCCGGCTCGCCCTGGTGGCGCGGTTCGGCGTCGGATACGACACCGTGGACGTGGAGGCCTGCACGAGAGCCGGCATTGCCCTTGTCATTACGCCGGACGGCGTGCGCCGGCCGGTGGCCGTTTCGATCATCACACTCATGCTGGCGCTGACATGCAAGTTGATGGTCAAGGACGCGCTGACGCGCGAGGGCCCGCCCGGCTTCGCGCGCAGGAGCGAGCATATGGGCGTCGGATTAGTCGACCGGGTTCTTGGCTCGGTGGGCGTTGGCAATGTCGGCGCGGAGATGTTCCATCTGGCGCGTCCACTCGACATGCGCTTCCTCGCCTATGATCCCTACGCCGACGCCAAGCTCGCCGCAGAACTCGGCGTCGAGCTCGTCGAGCTGGATGAGGTTTTCCGCCGCAGCGACGTTATCAGCATCAATTGCCCTTTGACGCCGCAGACTCGTAACCTCGTCAACGCCGAGCGCATCGCCCTGATGAAACGCGAGGCCTACCTGATCAACACCGCACGCGGGCCGATCGTCGATCAGCGGGCGTTAACCGCGGCGCTTCAAGAGCGCCGCATCGCCGGCGCCGGGCTCGACGTTCTCGCGCAGGAGCCGCCTGACGCCGACGATCCGATCCTGAAGTTGGACAACGTCATCCTGGCGCCGCATGCGTTGTGCTGGACCGACCAGCTTTTCGCCGGCAACGGTGCCGCCGACGTGAAGGCGGTGCTGGACGTCCAGCACGGGCGGACGCCTTACCCTGTCGTCAACCGGGCCGTGCTCGATACCGAGCGCTGGCAACGCCGCATCGCTGATTTCCGCGCCCGCTTCGGACGCTAAGCGCGCGCGTCAAAATCGGCTTCGTTAAAAGCGTGCCTCAGTTGGCCGCTCTACAAAGACGGGATGACAGTTGCGGAGGCGTTGGCGGCTGGCCTCGCGCGCCCGAACCTCTGGCACTCGCTTGCTGACGGGCATATTAAGATTGAGACCGTAGGAAGGACAGTAGCGGTCACGGGCTCAGTGCCGCTGCCGGCCGACTGATTTTTTGTATGCTGAAGTACTTCATTTTGACGTTATCACGCCGCTTCTAGGCCACATCTTCTAGCGTGAGGGCGCGATGTCTGACACGTCGGGCAATGCACAGCCGCCACCTCCGAAGGTCCACACGGCGCAAGGGTTCTTTCGGGCGATAAAGGAAAACTTCGTTCTCGTATCGGGAAGCGTTGCGGTCATTGGCGTTGCATTAGCCACCTTATTTCTTTTCTCCTACCTCAGCGTCTTCGATTGGCACCTAATGTGGTTCGTGGAGTATACCGACATCCTGACTTTTGGACTTGTTGCGGTTGCCATAGTCGGCAGTTCCCTGCTCCTAGTTCTGTCAGGTGCCAATGTAATGCTAGATACGTTTGGATTCGAATACCGTCGAAGAGTGCGTTGGTGGGTACTGATCGCGATTCTCGGCGCAGCGATTGTTGGATGGAATGTCTACGG